>CAZPEQ010000065.1:0-9429 GCA_964585605.1 uncultured Weeksellaceae bacterium
GGAGAGGCGCATTAACTCCATCTGTACGAATCCTGTACTCGTACTTCGCAATGCCGGTGATCAAATCCTGAATACCGTTGAGTTCGCTTATAGCGTATCAGGAGGTGTAACCGAGACCTTCACGTGGAGCGGAGCTTTAGCAAGTTTGGAAAGTGAAACAGTTGTTCTACCTATCCCGGATGCATCTTTCTGGTCAGGAAATGGGGGGAATGTTTTTACTGCAAGGATCTTGAGTGCGAATGGTAGTGTTGATGACTACGCTGAAAATGACACATATACTAGTCCCTATGCGCTGCCCGCAGTCTACAACCAAGATTTTGTTCTTGTCTTGAAGACCAACAACCGCCCTCAGGAGAATACTTGGACGATCAAGGATATCCAAGGAGATACTGTCGCAAGCAACGGCTTACTGGCCGTGAACACGACGCACTTTGACACCATCAGCCTTCCTCCTGGCTGTTACACCTTTGAATTGTTAGATGCGGGGAATGATGGTTTGAGCTATGGTTCCGATCCTGCTGCAGGAACAGGTTTCTGCCGGTTCAAGGAAATAGGTGGAAATTTTTTCGAGTTGTTCGAACCCGATTTTGGGCGAAGTATCCAACACGCTTTTGGCATGTCTATTGCGCTGAACACGCCGACAATAGAGAGCTCTTTTGATTTCAGCCTCTACCCTAACCCTGCCCATGGGTCTGTAACCATGCATGTCACGCACTTGGAAGGAGAAGCCCTTGTTCAAGTGCGCAACGTGACAGGAGCTATAATCCAGCAGCGGCTCGTTGAGTTGCAGGGTGATAATGTGCTCAACATCGACATGCAGGAACACGCTGAAGCCTTGTATTTCGTTCAGCTGATTCACGCCGGAAACATCTACACGAAAAAGCTTATTCTTGCGGAAGCGAATAACTAGAACCACCTCCTACCATGCCAATTAGAATGGTGCCCGATGAAGACGGGCAAGATCCAAGAAGACAGCAGCCGCGACGACGACGGTCTACTTCGAACACGGGTAGCGGTGGCGGTAGCAGCCTACTTCCTATGCTCCTTGGCTTCTTGATCAAAAAGCCCAAACTCTTGATCTTAGCGGTGATCGCTTTCTTCGCCTACCAATATTTCTCCAGCAGCAGTGGTTCATCGGATACGGGCGGAGGCATAGTAGATGCCATAAGCCAATTAACGCGTGGGGCGGACCTTAGTAATCGTGCAGCGTATGAAAATGTAGAAATATTCGAACCGCTGGCGGATAACGTGAAGAACCCCATTCCAGAACGCGTCTCCTTACAAGACTTTGCCCCTGAGCGCAAGAACCAAGGCCAGCAGGGATCGTGCGTGGGCTGGGCCAGTGCTTATGCCGCACGAAGTATCATGCACGCACGCGAACATCAGGTCGATCCGCGGCAAGCACAGTTCTCCCCTGCTTTTCTCTACAACCAAATAAAGCTCAACAGCCAATGCCAAGGTGCTTATATCCACACCGCTATGGACAAGATGCTGAAAGGTGGAGTAGCGCCGTTGAACGAATTCGGCTACAATGATCAGACCTGTCAAACTCAAATTCCCGATGATGTATGGAAGAGCGCGTACAACTACCGCATTAAGGGATTCCAGCGCTTTACCGATTCCAAAGACCAACAGCATGTAGATATGTTGGCGATTAAGCAGAATTTGGCGCAAGGTGCTCCGGTAGTCATTGGCATGATGGTAGGCGGTACGTTCATGCAGGACATGCAAGGCCAGGACAAATGGAATCCTACTCAACGTGACTTGAGTATGCCCGGGTTTGGTGGACATGCCATGTGCGTGATCGGCTATGACGATTACAAATTCGGCAATAGCATGGGTGGCTTCCAGATCATGAATTCATGGGGACCGGAATGGGGACGGAATGGATTAGCATGGGTCAGCTATCAAGACTTTGACCATTTTACAAGAGAAGCTTACGGCTTGTACCCCATGGGTGAAGGCCTGGATGCAAAGCCTTCTGTTTTTGACGTCCGTTTTGGGCTTGTGGACAATACCCGTAAACAGAACATCCCATTGAATCACTTGGGTGGCAGGACTTTCCGCACAGCAAGCCCGGTATCAAAAGGCACCAAGTTCAAGATTGAAGTCACCAATAATGCGGAGTGTTACGTGTACGTATTCGGTGAGGAAACTGACGGTAGCTCTTACGTGCTATTCCCCTACACACCGAAGCATTCTCCGTATTGCGGTATAAAAGGAACGCGTTTGTTTCCAAGAGACCATAGCCTACAGCCTGATGATGTAGGAGCGCAAGATCAAATGGCGATCGTGGTAACCAATGAACCCATAGATTACCCAACCGTGAACTCTCGCATGACGCAAAGCGGATCCAGCGGGTTCGAAGCGAAATTGGTCGAGGCACTGGGTTCTGCTTTAAGCACCAACGTTCAGTACGAAAGTGGTAGTACGATCGGTGCTAAAGCAAATGCCCAACAGAACAGTGCTGTGGCGTTTGTGATCCAGATGGATAAGGAATAAGGGCAGTTGGGGGTTCTCAAAGGTAAGTTCACCGGCGAACTGGTGGTTCACAGCCCCCACGCGATTGTCCAGCCTTTATACCTTGCTAATTCTGCTACAGTTGGGATATGCTGAAAGTTGCACAACAACATGTAGAAATGATTTTTACTTCAATTTATCAACAAATTCGCCTTAAAACCCTAACTTACGATTGTAATGCTGTTCTATTGAACTCTTTTGGACGATGACTTTAAGACCTCTGTTTTTATCCTTTAGCATGGCTGCGTGCATGCTTCACTTATCAGCGCAAGTTCCTTGCTTTGAAGAGAGCCTGAATAACGGACTGACAGGAAGACTCTTTCCGGCTATCACCTATGGTGATGTAGATGGAGACCAGGATATGGACCTGTTCATAACAGGATCGGTAGGACCAACAACAGTAGTTGCTAATTTACTTCTGAACGACGGATCCGGTCATTTCAGCGCGCAAAGTTCAAATCCATTTACCGCAGTGCAAAGTGGATCTGTAGAATTTGCAGATGTGGATGGAGACTTGGATATGGATCTGATGATAACAGGAGCCGAAAGCTTCACCTTTAACAGCGCCACTCTTTATATGAATGACGGTGCTGGAAATTACACCCCCCAGTCAGGAGGTAGTTTTACGGGTGTTGACAGATCTTCAATCGCCTTCGCTGATATAGATGGTGATGCCGACCGAGATCTTCTTATAACAGGCAGATCGAATGCAAATACACGTATTTCTGACCTATACCTCAACGACGGATCCGGGAATTTTACGATCCATACTGGGGCCACATTGCCAGGTGTAGAGAGTTCCTCCGTTGCTTTTGCTGATGTTGATGGAGATACCGATCAGGATTTGATGATTACTGGAAATGGAGCGAATAGTGCGTTGGTAGCGCAGCTATATATCAACGACGGAATTGGTAACTTTTCGTTAAATGCGAATAACACATTCATTCCCGTGCAACAGTCTTCTATTGAATTCACCGATGTCGATGGCGATAATGACATGGACTTGATGATCACTGGTTTCAGCAATACCAACACACGCCTTTCTCAGTTGTACTTCAACGATGGCTCGGGAAATTTTACGCCTCAAGTTGGTGGTTTGTTCACTGGTGTTCGGGCTGGAGATATTGCCTTTGCTGACATGGACAATGACCTTGATCAGGATTTGCTGATCACTGGAGAGGACGTTACCATGAACGGAGTAGCGGAGCTTTATTTGAATGATGGTGCCGGCAATTTTAATTTATCTTCTAACGCCCCATTCACTGGTGTTCTCATTTCTCAGGTCGCGGTAACTGACTTGAACGCAGACTCCAGACCCGATGTCTATATACTTGGCGTGGAAGGAAGTTTTGCCTTTCTAAGTGAGTTGTTTCTGAACCTGCCCCCCCAGCATTGGTTCGCTGACATAGATGGTGATGGTTATGGAGACCCAAGCAATGACTCGTTGGCCTGTTCCATGCCAGCTGGCTACTTGGCAGATAGCACAGATTGTGATGATAACCTGTTCGGCCAGGCGTTGAACACGTGGTACGTAGATAGCGACGGCGACGGTTTGGGCAACCCGCTGGTCGATAGTCTTGCGTGCTTACAACCCCTTGGTTTCGTGGCTGATAATACAGATTGTGACGATAGCAACGGTGCGGTATCAGTTCCTGTGCTATGGTACTTGGATGGCGATATGGACGGCTTCGGAAATATCTTGGTAGATAGTCTTTCCTGTATGCAACCAATGGGCTACGTAGCGGATAACACAGATTGTGATGACAGCATGCCCGGAACAGGGTTAACAACTTGGTATGTAGACCTTGACGGCGATGGTTTTGGTGATCCTTTTGGGCCTGATACCCTGCTCTGCGGGTTTATTCCGGGTTATGCCCCCACCAATGATGATTGTGATGATAGCAACCCGAACTTGAACCCGGGTACCGTGATTGCAACAACGTGGTTCTTGGATAGTGACGGCGACAGTTTTGGTGACGCAACCCTCGATTCCTTGGCCTGCTTCCAGCCTATAGGCTACGTTGCGGATAGCACCGATTGCGATGATGCTGATCCTGGAATTTCAGGCGCCAGCACGTGGTATTTGGATGGGGATGGCGATGGTTTTGGTAATGCGGCGATGGATAGTCTTTCCTGTATGCAACCAATGGGCTACGTAGCGGATAACACAGATTGTGATGACAGCATGCCCGGAACAGGATTAACAACTTGGTATGTTGATGGTGACGGCGATGGCTTTGGTGATCCTTTTGGGCCTGACACCCTCCTCTGCGGGTTCATTCCAGGTTATTCGCCCACCAACGATGATTGTGACGATAGCAACCCGAATTTGAACCCAGGAACCGTTGTAGCTACGACCTGGTACTTGGATAATGACGGTGACAGCTTTGGTGACGCAACCCTTGATTCCTTGGCCTGCTTTCAGCCTATAGGTTACGTTGCGGATAGCACCGATTGTGATGATAACGACCCAGGAGCTACGGTTGCAACCACGTGGTATATAGACGGGGATGGGGATGGCGTAGGTGTACCCTTTGTGACTCAAGTAGCGTGCAACCAACCCCTGGGCTTCTCCCCTGACAGCACCGATTGCAATGACTTTGACCCCACTGTTTTCCCCGGAGCGAGTTGCGATGACGGCGACCCCTTAAGCCAGAACGATGCTTACGATGCCAACTGCAACTGCGTTGGTGACTACCCGCAGGTCAATGTGAAGATATTCCTAGGAGGGCCTTACGACGCGACAACGGGCTTAATGAACGATGACCTGCGTGCTGCGGGCCATATCCCCTTAACCGAGCCTTACACGGCCTTGGGTTATGGTTTTGAGAACAACGAGGGAACGTTGATATTAGGCGGCAGTGGTTCTACCATAGACCCCGCTGTTTTAAGTGTAACGGGCCCTGACGCCATTGTGGATTGGGTGGTGGTGGAATTGAGGAATGCCCAAGATCCAATTGAAGATAATGATGGAATCTCCAAATCAAGAATAGCCCTGTTACAGCGGGATGGTGACGTAGTTGAATTAGATGGTATATCGTCAATTCAATTCGCAGGGATAGCGCCGAATTATCATATTGCCGTTGTGCACCGAAATCACTTGCCAGCTATGACGTTTTTACCAAGAGCTGGATTTGGGATGCTGAGTTATGGCGTTGATTTCTCGTTAAGTACTGAAGCTATCTGGGACAATATTCCTTCTAGGAACAACGTCAATGGTATTATGGTGCAAGCTCCTGGAGATGTTAATTTAGACCAAGGGCTCAAGTATACCGGAGCTAACAATGACCGGGATCCCATTCTTACGGCTATTGGAGGAAGCGTTCCAACGGCAACGTTAACGGGCTATCATAGTACGGATTTGAACATGGACGGTCTGGTGAAATATGCTGGGGCTGCGAACGACCGCGACTTGATCCTGGTGAATGTAGGTGGCAGTGTTCCCACCGCTACGCGGTTCGCCGAATTACCTTGACAAACCTGATGATTTGAGAGTAACCAAGTTCTGTGGTTTGCGTATAACGAACTATGCGTCCACTGTTACTCTTATTCTCCTCCTTTCTATTCGTCTTGACTGGTGTGGCTCAATCTGTTGTCGTTGACCATAGCTTTGGAAGCACAGGGGTTACGCAAGTAGTCGAACCAATGGGTACATGGGGGTCGTTGATTTATGATATTGACATTGATCAGGATGATAATCTATTGGTGGTTGGAACGACAAGTGATTCCGTTACGTTACATGGTTACGTCGAGAAATTTGACCCTGACGGAGTAGCCATTCCTCAGTTCGGAATCAATGGACGTTTTACACTGCACAGCCCAAGCGCAGATCAAATTCGAGCTACCGTGATACACTCTGATGGAAGGATCATCTTAACTGGTGATCAATGGGATGGACAGCATTCCAGTGCCAAGGTGGTTTGTGTCCTGCCAAATGGTCAACTCGACTCTTCTTTCGCGGATAACGGAGTATTTACCCAAGTGCCTGGTAATGGAGGAACTTGGACTAATGATACTGATCTACTACCCGATGGTCGAATTGTTAGTATGGGCAGTGTTGAAGAGCATACCTACCTAATTTGTTTGAACCCAAACGGCAGTTTGGATCCAACATTTGGAAATGGCGGAATTGCAAGGTTCAACGTACAAGGCCTACCCACATTCGGCTGGAAAATGGATGTGGATTCTCAAGGAAGAATAATAGTGGCTTCTAGAATAGGTTCATTCCTAAAACCGACAAGCATCGCCTGCACACGCATATTACCCGATGGCATCTTAGATTACAGTTTTGCTACCGATGGACATTTTCTCCTAGACAGGCTACCCGATGCTCAGTATACTGTGCAAGAGCACGGAGAGGTTGCTAATGACGTAATTGTAGCAAATGATGGTTCTATCTACTATCTACACACCTACCGGATCAAGAGTCCTTTTTTCCGAGTTAATGCCGTACTCAAACTATCAGATTCTGGAGAACTTGATCACACCTTTGGTGATATGGGTGTAGTGGAGCACACACCCGACTCGCTTGCAACTGGAGTTCCCAGAAGCATAGTGATATCACCGACCAACGATATTACGGTCGTTGGGCAGTATACTGGCGATGCACCCGAACAATTGTTCGTTATGCGTTTTGACCAAGACGGCAACCCTTTAGACCCTACTGGTACTCAACTTATCACTGACATTTCTTTGCCACCATCTACTGAGATATTCAACTTATCTCAAGGTATTACAACCCAATCTGATGGGCGTATTTTAACAGCCGCGTCTTTTCCCCTAGGACGTCAAGGCCTGGTTGCCTTACGTCCCTTGATGAACACATCTGTCAATGATGATGCATCCTTGTCCTCGACAACCCTCTCTCTCTACCCCAACCCAACTAATTCGACCTTCTCCATAGAAGGAGAGCTTGATGCAATCAAGCACATCGAGTTATACGACCCCCTCGGCAAACTCATTAAAAGCTACGTGCCTCAGCGGACATATACCCTCCCAGCAGGTTTGAATACGGGCCGTTATTTCGTTCGGGTAGGAAGTGAAGAGCAATCAGAAGTTTTGCCCTTGGTGGTTGAATAAGCCCAATTCTAGGTTTCGGGTCATCTGCCTTCTACGAACAACGTGAATGGCGTTATGGTACAAGTTCCGAGAGACGTTACCTTGGATCAGGGATTGAAATACACCGGATCCAACAACGACCGGGATCCTATCCTTACGGCCATTGGCGGAAGTGTTCCAACAGCAGTCTTATCAGGCTATTTTTTAACCGACTTGAATATGGACGGCTTGGTGAAATACGCAGGAGCTGCGAACGACCGCGACCTTATCCTGGTGAACGTAGGCGGCAGTGTGCCTACCGCTACGCGTTTTGCTCAGTTACCGTAAGCTTTGTTGGTAACCAATACGTAAAATTCACGTATAACGGACTATGCGTCCAGTTTTACTCGTATGCTGCTTCATTGTCTTCGTTGTTTCAAGTGCAGCTCAATCCGTCACCATTGACCACAGCTTTGGCACTGCAGGTGTTGCAGAGCTTGAGCCCATGAGCTTTTGGGGAGTCGTCATTTCAGATGTGCAGGCTAGTAATAATGACAACCTATACATTGCTGGCCGACGGGGCGACTCGACAGGTGCCACTTACGACATTATCGAAAAATGGGGCCTCAATGGCGCCTTAGTACCTTCTTTTGGAAGAAACGGACGGTTCTCGCTTGCGCAATTTGCACCTGGCAACACAACCTCAAGGGCGATTGCAATACTTAGTGACGGTCGTATTGTACTTGCTGGAGATAGAAGAGATGGGAATGGTACGGCGCAAACCACTTCAAAGATTGTATGTGTATTGCCCACCGGAGAACTAGATTCATCCTTCGCGGACCAAGGGGTATTCGACAAAGTAGTTGGCAATGGTACACCATGGACCAACGATATAGAAGAGCTGCCAGATGGCCGAATCGTCAGCCTGGGTAGTATTGACGGTCATGCTTATTTGATCTGCTTACATCCTGATGGCAGTTTGGATCAAACTTTCGGAGTGAATGGAATAGCTGAATTTACAGTCCAAAGTTTACCAACCAACGGTTGGAAGATGGATGTAGATCCACAAGGACGAATCCTAGTGGCCACAAGGATTGGTTCGTTTTTGAATCCGCATAGTTTTGGTTGTACCCGTATACTCCCTAATGGAACGGCAGACCCAAGCTTTGGCGTAGACGGTCATTTTTATATAGATAAAATCCCCAATACCCAATACACTTCCCAACAGCACGGGGAAAGCGCAAACGATGTTGTTGTAGCTAGCGATGGTTCTATATACTTACTAGCAACCTATCGCATCAGGGATCCTTTTTTTCGAGGAAACTCAGTATTCAAACTCTCTGATTCTGGAGCACTCGACCCTAGCTTTGGAGATGCTGGATTGTTAGAGCATACTCCGGATTCTTTAGCGGATGGTATTCCTAGAAGTGTGCTAATCTCTCCGACTAACGATATTACTGTGGTTGGAGAGTACGGAGGAAATTCGCCAGAACAGTTATTTGTGATGCGATTTGATGAGCATGGAGCAGCTTTAGACCAAACAAATTCCAACTTAATCACGGATATATCTTTTCCTGACAATTCTAAGGTTACCGCGGTTAAGTTAGGAAATGCGACTCAGGCTTCGGGAAGAATTCTAATACCCGTTTCCATCTTTCTTCATCGCGAAGGTCTAATAGGCTTGCGTCCAGAGATCAACACATCTGTCAATGATGATGATGCATCCTTGTCCTCAACAACCCTCTCCCTCTACCCTAACCCCGCTAATTCAACCTTCTCCATAGAAGGAGAGCTTGATATGCTTAAGTACATTGAGCTATACGACCCCCTCGGCAAACTCATTAAAAGCTACGTGCCTCAGCGGACATATAC
>CAZPEQ010000065.1:9529-9654 GCA_964585605.1 uncultured Weeksellaceae bacterium
CCTCCCAGCAGGTTTGAACACGGGCCGTTATTTCGTTCGGGTAGCAAGTGAAGAGCAATCAGAAGTTTTGCCCTTGGTGGTTGAATAAGGCTGTGCTCTGCTCCTTAAGTTCCTGTTCAGCAAGC
>CAZPEQ010000066.1:0-9638 GCA_964585605.1 uncultured Weeksellaceae bacterium
AAGTGGCTTCAGGATCAAAGCACTTTCAGGGCGGGTTGATGTGACCCCCCGCCTGATCGCCATGCAGCGTTTGAAATTGCGCTTAAAGGATTCAGAATTGAATGGGCAATTGAGTCTAGCACATTCGTCATTTGGCGATCTGGCACAATTCCAGGAGTTGGTATACATCCGTTCTGAACTGCAGGATTCGCACTTGCGATTCAGCGATATTGCATTCTTCGCGCCGAAGGTGGCGCTTGGCGACCTTGGCTTGGATATCAATGGGCGATTCCGGGGCACGATCAACGACCTGAAAGGAAGAGATGTGGTTATAGAGGCCGGTCAACGTACCTACCTGAAAGGGGATTTCGATATGATCGGGCTGCCTGATTTTCAGAACACCTTTATACTGGTGGATGTAGAGGAGTTTCGCAGCGACCGGAGAGATGTCTTGTCTTTGGGCATCCCGCAAATAGAACAAAACCCAGATAGGTCCGTACCACTCGCACTAGGCCGTTTCGGCCGGGTGGGGTTCAGTGGCAACTTTACAGGATTTATAGATGCATTCACAGCCTATGGTGACTTTACGACCGATTTAGGGCCATTGAGCACGGATATGACCTTTAAGCGAGATAGTTTATCCGGATACACCGTTTTTGATGGTGAACTACGTTCTCCGGGCTTTCAGATCTGGAAGGCATTTGGTGATGGGGCTGATGGCTTACTTGCCTGCAAACTGGACTTGGAGGCGCAAGGGAATGATCTAAGCAATTTCAAAGCCGAGCTCAACGGTAGTATTTCACAGTTAGATATTGGTGGTCGTAGCTACCAGGGTATAGAGGTGAACGGAGCGTTGGAGCAGAATGTTTTCAATGGCAATTTGACAAGTAACGATGAGGATTTGCAATTTGAGTTCGACGGCCTAGCAGATTTGAGAGGCCAGTATCCGCAGGTTGATTTCTCTGCCTTTGTATTTCATGCCGATTTACAGAAATTGGGTATTGGCAAATTACCAGCCGGTACATCGTTATCTGCTCGCATTACGGCCGAGGGGCTGCTAGCTCCTGATAGTTTGAACGGCACGGTGGATATGCGCGATATTCTTTACTGTGAGGGAGACGAAGAGTACAACTTCGGGAATGCGCTGCTGAGCAGCTCAAAGTTGAATGGGCGGCCATTAATCGAATTGAAAAGTACCGTTGGCGACCTAAGACTTGTTGGTAATACGATACCTAGAGAGATACCCTTGGTTGCGCAACAAGTGTTATTCTCCGTGTTTCCGGCTTTGGATGATCAACGTGTCGTATCATTTGGCGAACAGGATGTCTCAGCGCTGATCACATTTAAAGAAACGGAGCCTGTGCTCCGTTTGTTCATGCCTGACCTGCGCATTGCAGCGGGTAGTCAGTTGCAGCTGGCGCTCAATTCGAAGGAGTTGCACTTAGATGCGCAATTACGGTCCTCGCTGATCAAATACAAACAAACGACTTTGTCGGACATCAACTGCACGATCGACAAGACCTCAGATGTGATCGCATTCCATGGCCGTGCAGATCGGAGCGCCATTAATGACAGTGTTTATATAACAGATGTTGAAGTTCGAGGCAAAGCGTATCAAGATGATATTGATCTAGATATTGTATGGGCAGGCAGCTCCCGGAACTCCAACGGAAGTATGTCCTTATTGGCTAATGTTCAGGGCGCGAAAAAAGGAACGATCCAATTCTTGCCTTCCGAGATGTTCTTTGGACGAGGTGTGTGGGAAATCCGGGATACCTCGCTGGTGCACGTGGATAGCACAACATTCCGTTTCGAAGAGTTCAACGTTTGGAATGATGACCAACTCGTTCGCTTAGATGGTGTGATATCTAAGGATTCTACCGACCAGTTAGAGTTTGAAATGGAAGACGTAGATATCGAGAATGTCAATTTGTTCATCAAAGGGCCTGACTGGAGTGGCAAGTTCAATGGAAGAGGCACGATGCGGGATCTTTATGGTAAGACCATCCTTTATACTTCCACGCGGATCGACAGTTTAGTGATCGGGCCAGATCTGATCGGAGATGTAAAACTCCAAGGTGATTGGAATGAACGCAGAAAACGCGTCGATATGACCGGAATGGTCATACGCAAGGAGGTCCGGTCTATTGACTTTACGGGTTGGTACAGGCCTGAAGATAACAACGCGATCAGCCTCAAATTAGACGCTAACCAATTTGACTTGGGTTTTCTCGACGCTTACATCCCGGCAGGGTTAAGCGATATACAAGGGCGGGTAAGTGGCAATATATACGTAGACGGCTCCTTGAATGAACCGCTATTGAATGGTCAGGTTCAGTTAGATGAGGCCAATCTCAAAGTGGATTTTTTAAATACCACTTACCAATTCAGTACACCGGTGAACATCTATCCGGATCAATTCAGAGCAGATCAGTTGATCCTCTTTGATGAAAAAGGGAATAGTGCTAGGGCGAATGTTTCTTTGAATCATGAGATTTTAAGGAATTTCAATTACGACCTTTTTGTAGAGATGGATTCGTTGATGTGCCTGAACACCACAGCGGCACAAAGTGATCAGTTTTATGGGCAAGCATTTGGTACGGGTGATATCAGTGTTTCTGGTTTCGGGAAGTTCATAGAGGTAGAAGTAGATGCACGAACAGAAAAAGGAACCCACATCATTTTTCCGCTAGGAGAGGGTACAGAGGTTTCGTCTTTTGATTTCATCGAATTCGTAAACCCCGATAGCTCTGCCGTATCCGCTTCGAATGCAACAGACTTGTTAGGTGTTCAAATGAGCATGAATGTAGAAGTTACGCCAGATGCGTTTGTTGAATTGGTTTTTGATCCCACTGTGGGTGATGTCATGAGCGGGCGGGGAGAAGGTGATATCTCGCTTAACCTATTGCCTTCTGGTGAATTGACCTTGTATGGCGGCATAGATGTGCTGGAAGGAGATTACCTGTTCACCTTGCGTAACCTGATCAACAAGCGCTTTTCGGTTGACAAAGGTGGCCGTGTTTCTTGGTTTGGAGATCCATATAATGCTGAACTGGATCTTAATGCCGTGTACAAGTTGCGTGCACCGCTTTACGATATTTTGGTTGCGACAGATGACGGTTTTAAACGCCGTGTGCCCGTTGAAGTTGTCATGAGCTTAAAACACCAGGTACTGGATCCAGAGATAGGGTTTGACGTGCGTCTTCCATCGGTGGATGATAACATTCGCACCCAAGTGGGTTCTATTTTGAGTACCGAGCAAGAATTGAACCGACAAGTCTTCTCGCTTATGGTCCTAAATAAATTTTCGGCACCTGCCTCAGGTGTTTTTGAATCGGAGTCATTTGCAGGAGCTACGGGAAGTGAACTATTGAGCAATCAGGTGAGCAATTGGCTGAGTGGTATTAGCGATGATCTGGATCTGGGAGTGAATTATCGCCCCGGAGATGAGGTGACCCAACGAGAATTAGAACTAGCGGTTAGTACTCAGTTGTTCTCAGAACGGCTATTGCTGAATACTAATGTTGGTTTGCAATACGGCGACCGGTCAGGAGCGGAAACCAACTCCTTGATCGGAGATTTTCAATTGGAGTACCTGCTGACCAACGATGGTAAATTACGCCTAGAGGCGTTCAGTCAGAGCAACGATCAGAACCTTAACCAAGTGGATCAGGCCAATACCACGCAAGGGGTGGGCATTGGTTTTCGGGAAGAATTTGACAGCTGGAATCAGCTCTGGGCAAGTATTAAGAAGATTTTTACAAAGAAGAAGAAAGGCGCATCGAATTGATCACAGGTCAAGATCCAGCTCATGTCCGAGCTTATTCTTCTTAGTCAACAAGTAGTCCCTATTGTGGTCGTTAGGCTCGATTTCTAAACCAACATTCTCGACGATCTCTAAGCCGTAACCGATCAGCCCAGTTCGCTTCTTCGGATTGTTGGTCATTAAGCGCATTTTACGCACTCCTAGGTCTCGCAGTATTTGCGCACCAACCCCATAATCTCGCGCATCGACCTGCAAACCGAGTTTCAAGTTGGCATCAACTGTATCTGCGCCTTCTTGCTGCAATTTGTACGCACGTAGTTTGTTGATCAATCCTATTCCGCGACCTTCCTGCTGCATGTATATGACAACGCCTTTACCGGATTCTTCTACTTTTTTCATTGCGGCATGTAGTTGGGGGCCACAATCACAGCGGTGAGAACCAAAAATATCTCCTGTAACGCACGAGGAATGCACCCGTACCAATACGGTCTCTCCTTCATCCCATTCCCCTTTGACCAATGCAAGATGCTCTTCGCCGGTTGTTGTCTGCGAGTAGGCTATCAACTTGAACATGCCAAATTCTGTTGGCAGATCGACCTCCACCCGCCTTTCGATCAAGCTCTCCGTCTTCATGCGGTAGGCTACCAGGTCTTCAATGGATATCAGTTTTAGCTCAAATCGATCGGCGATCTTGCGCAATTCCGGAAGACGGGCCATCGTACCATCTTCGTTCATGATCTCAACGATGACACCGGCAGCTTTTAAACTGGCCAAACGTGCAAGATCCACAGCCGCCTCGGTGTGACCAGTGCGACGTAGAACACCGCCTTGCTTTGCTTTAAGCGGAAATATATGACCGGGTTTACCCAGTTCTTCTGGATCAGTTTCTGGGTTGGTCAGCGCAACAACGGTCTTTGATCGGTCAGAAGCTGAAATGCCGGTAGAGGTGCCGTGCCCAAGGAGGTCTACGGAAATCGTGAAGGGTGTATCATGCACAGCCGTATTGTCTCGGACCATAAGATCCAAGCCAAGTTCATTACAACGCTCTTCTGTAATAGGAGTGCAAATCAGTCCACGACCATGTGTAGCCATGAAATTGATCATTTCTGGTGTACAATGCTCCGCCGCGGCAACGAAGTCTCCTTCATTCTCACGATTCTCGTCGTCCACCACAATTATCACCTTGCCATTTCGAATGTCTTCGATGGCCTCTTCGATAGAATCGAGCTTAATCTCCATTACCCCACAAAATTACGCTAAACGGGGCCTTTAACCACACGTTTCGGTAATCACCGTGTTCAATTTACTTGCCGCTTTATCCCAGTCGAATTCCGTATGCACGAAGGCATACCCATTTTCCGCCAGTACGTTTCGAGCTGCCTTGTTACTGAGCATGTTAACGATATGCGCGGCATATTCTTCGGGCTCATGGCCAATCAGAATACTCTCATCTGGTATCGCGCCAACCGCATTGTTGGCAAGGGGAGAGGTTATGCAGGGCACGCGCATAGACATGGCCTCCAAGAGTTTGTTTTGAAGGCCCGTTCCTATTTGCATTGGTGCAACGAATAAGCGGGCAGTTGCATAGGAGTCGCGTATATCCTTCACCCAACCCGTCACGGTTATGTGATCATCGGTCTCACCAAGATCGCGAATGCGTTGAGCCGGATCTACCCCCGAGATCAGTAGAGAAGTGTTGGGCAAAACCTTCCGCACAAGGGGAAGTATTCGGTTTGCCAAGAACAAGACGCTGTCAATGTTTGGCGGATAATTCATATTGCCCGTAAAAAGCAGGTCGAATTTCTTCTCTTGTTGCTGCGGATGAAAGAAGTCCGTATCCACGCCATTAGGTATGATCTTGAAGGTGTCCCGTTCAGGGTGATAAATAAAATCTCGGTCTTGCGCTGAAATGATAACCCGTGCATCGAACAGGTCAAACATCAAATTCTCATAAGCGATCAGGCGTTTTGTTTCTTCGCGGAATAAGGGCTTGAGGTAGAACGGCGCTGTCTCTTCCCGCCTTTCCATACCCTTGCTCAAGGTATCCATAAAGTCAAGGGTTCGGTTCAGATCAAAACGCTCGCGTATGTACTCTGATGTTCGCACCAGTTGGCACAGTACATGATCGGATTTAAACGATGCGATGGCTTGGTTGATTCGTTTATGTGCAGAGCGGTGGTAGAAGTAGGCTACTTGGAATGGCATCCTGCGGAACGCTGCCCGAAAAAGGCTTGAGAAGATGCGCCAAGTGGGTATCGTGTAGACCTCTAAATGAGAACAGAATCCCTTCAAGTGATCGATGTTCTCCTGCACCACTTTCTGATCGCTTAAGCAAAAGAGATAGATCTCATGATTTCTTGCAAGCCTCTTGATCAGGTGATAGGCCCGCAGTTTATCCCCTTTTTCAAGGGGATACGGCACACGTGAAAGCAGCACGAATAGACGCATTTAGTTCAGTAACGTTTTGTAGAAACCGACCAAACGCGAAACGATTTTCGCATTGTCGTACTTGTTACTGACCAATTCCCGCGCATGCCTACCGATCGAAGCACATCGTTCGGGGTCGTTGAGCAGTGCGCACATGTGCTCCACAAACTCGGCGGCACTCTTCGCGATCAAGATGTTTTTACCGTCGGTATGATCAATTCCTTCAGCACCCACGGGGGTGGATATGATGGCTTTTCCCAGAGCCATTCCTTCAATGATCTTGATGCGCATTCCTCCTGCTGAAAAAAGCGGTACGAGCATGATATTGCCTTGCTCCATGAATGTTCTGGCGGAAGGCACGCGACCTTGTACATTCAAGGCCGAAGAGTCCAGCGAGAGCAGGTCTTTGGGCATAGCATTTCCAGCTAGTCGTAATCGAGCTTGTGATTGGCATTCAACTACTTGGGGCCATACTTTTTTGAGAAGCCAACGAATACCTTCTTCGTTCGGCAGCCAGTCCATGCTGCCTAGGTGAAAAAAAGAGGGTGTCTTTTCTGCTTCTATGGGGCCTATTGGGTAATCGTCCAGATCAACGCCAAAAGGGATTGTATCGATACGGATCTTAGGGTTGTATTCATGGAATTTGGCTCCATCTGCCGCACTAATAGCCGCCACACCATCTACACGCGAGAGTACGTCGATTTCATGGGCTTTCAACTGCTTGGCAAGGAACTTTCGATAGGGTTTGAACAGGATGTTCTTCTCACCTTTTGCCAAGCGTTCTTGTATTACGTGTTCTTGATTATGAGAGCGAAGCACTACAGCGGCCCTACTGTATCGGCGAATGTTTTGCAAATAGGGCGTCATGAACAGGCTTTCTAGATGGATCACGTCAAACTCTTCGCTGCTCAGTAGCTGAATCAACCGTATGTCTAGATCTGGGCTGAAAAACCGGCTGATGTTGTAATTGTCCATCGTGATCAAATCAGTGAACATGTCAACGATATTCATCGAAGTGTCCACGAAAATGCCTTCCAATTGGGTCTGTTCACGCAACTCGGCTGGGACCTTGGTCATATCCAGCGTGTGTTTTTGCGTGCTTAAGCAAATCACTTTGACCTGGTGGCCTTGGTCAATGAGTTCCTTGGTGATGTAGTGCATCGCCTTGGTTCCTCCGTCAACAGGCGGGTAGGGCGGTTTATGACACAGTTGTAGGATCTTCATTCTTCGCACCTCCGATTCGGTGAGCCAATTTATCCCAAATTCGGGCATAAGCATCACGATCGAACAAAGGACTATCCGTTGCCGCTTGGTAAGTAAGGTAGATTCCGATGGGTAGTAGTACCATACTGCTGATCCACATGCCGGGCCAAGCGGTTAGTTTATTGCTCAGCACCAAGCGTTCGGTACTAAACGAGGTGATGTGGAATACCAAGAAAAAGAGAATGGCGAATACGGTGGGAGCTCCTAAACCGCCTTTGCGAATAATAGAACCCAGTGGTGCGCCAATAAAAAAGAACAGGATACAGGCAAGGGCCAATACAATTTTTCGATGCCACTCAACCTGGAACTTGGCGATATGCTTGACCCGTTCTTCAAGTTCTTGATTACTGCGGTCGAGAAAGTTCTTATTGTTCGCCGCTAGGTTCATCGCCAAATTATAGACCGCGTATTTAACCTTCGGATCAGCAATCTCCATGAATTCAGTGAAACTGCTTGTTTCTTTGATCGCTTGGTCTTTCGCCTTCTCTCTAGTGGGTTTGAAGCCGTTCAAAATATGCGATTTATGGATATCTGAGCGCTGGGATAATTGCGTTCTTAAACTGTCTTCAGCAACAACCAATTCACTCATAGTTAGCATTTGGTAGTGCTCTGAAAATAGTTCTTCATCCGTTCTTGCCATGTTCAGGCCAGTTAGGTCCAGGGAGACCATCTCTGTTTGAGAGAAGCCTTTAAGCATAGGCATTTTAGCTTTCCCTGTTTCAGGAGGGCGTTCATCGTAAAGGCGAGAATTGGTTAGTACGAGCATAAGCCTATCTCCATCCTCCGATATCTTCATAGCCCCTGAATCTGCGCGTATTACCGTTTGATTGCCCCGTTCGCTATCGCGATGATCGTAAATGAGCACATCCGTCAATTTTCCAGTTACTTCATCTTTGTCGCTCACCCGTATCCTAAAACCGGCGATGCCCTCGTAGAACACGCCAGGCTGTATGTTGAGAGCGGGTTTTTTCTGCCGTACATCCCAGAGCAGACTTTTGAACTTCAAATTGGCCTGGGGCATAACGTTATTGGAGAAGAAGAAAGAACCTACTGCTAGTGTTGCCACTAGCATGAATAAGGGCCAAAGGATGTTGGAAAGGTGCATTCCTGCCGAACGTAGTGGCACCAATTCACTATTCTCCCCCAGGGCGCCCATGGTCATGATCGACGATATGAGTATAGCAAGTGGCAACGCGAGGGGCACAAAGCTTGCCGCTGCGTAAAACATTAATTCCAGGATCACTTGCCACTCCAAGCCCTTGCCCATGAGGTCGTCGACGTATAGCCATACGAACTGCATGAGTAATATGAACAATACAATGATGAAGGAAATCACCAGCGGCCCAACGTACTGGGCTACCATCATTTTGTGTAATCGTTTCATCACTAGGAGAAACGTGTTTGAGGCCGGATTATTTAGAACCCACCATGCGCATGAGGTGGTCTATCTGAGACTCCCATAGACCAATGGCAGCATCTTTTTCGTCAGGAAACGCGAAATCGACCACCATAAGCGCTAGCTCCTGCGTCATCGGGTCTATTTCGATACGCCATTCGAAAAAAGCACTATCATCTTCGTCGTCTACCCAGTGGAAGCGAACATATTCCCCGTTCTTCTTACCTAGGAGTTTAGCTTCTTCTATTTCTTCTTCCCACTCAAAGTGGTAAATACCTTCTTTGACGTTCACATCGTCGCAAAACCACTTAGCCAAGCCACTTGGGGTGCTCATGAATTCGAACAGTACGCTTGGAGTTGAATTGATCAAAAACTCCAATTCGAATTTTTCCTTTTTCGCTTGTGCCATATTCTTTACTAGCTAACGGTATTGCCTATTCCCGCGAATGTAGAAAAAAAGCACAGCTACTGCCACTTTGAAGGCAAAAATGCATCGCCTATGATGCAAATCGGAATATATTTGCGGCCTTAAAAATGGCGCGGTAGCTCAGCTGGTTAGAGCGCAGGATTCATAATCCTGAGGTCGGGAGTTCAAGTCTCCCCCGCGCTACAAGGCCGCAACAGCGGCCTTTTTTGTCATGAAGTGGTTCATTTGCTTATTCCTTTTTGCAGCGTGTCAAAGCTCCCGTTCGGTAGACTTAGAGGGCGAATTGAACGGTATCATGGCGGTGCAGGAAAAAGCCTGGAATACAGGTGATATTGACGGATTTATGGCTTTTTATCACTCAGAGATCTGTTTCTTAGGTA
>CAZPEQ010000067.1:0-9529 GCA_964585605.1 uncultured Weeksellaceae bacterium
TCATTAACGATTAACACCGTGTAGTGCAATACGCTGATGGCTGAGTTGTGCGATGAGCAAAAAGCCCAGTAGATTGCATACTGTGAGAAATTTGCTCAATAGAATACCCAAGCCCCTGAAGAACCGCTACGTGCTCTGCGCGATCGGTTTGGTGGCGTGGATTACCTTCTTCGACAGTTTCGACCTGTTCACCACGGTCAAAAACCAGCAACTGCTTTCCAAAATGGAGGAGCAAAAAGCGTGGTACGAGGAGCAGATCATAGAGACCCGTGCCGACCTCAAGCAGCTGAACAGCGACGACGCCATGCTGGAGAAATTCGCTCGCGAACGTTATCTGATGAAGCGAGAGAATGAAGACATTTTTGTGTTGGTTCCCAACGATCAAAACCCAAATTCCAAATAGCAAATTCCAAAGCCCCCCCATTTGGGGCTTGAGATTTGTTTTTTGGAATTTTCACCTATTGACTACAACTCTACTCACGCTTCGCCCCGTTCCGGTTTCTATTTGGATCAGGTAAACGCCCTGCTTTAGATTACTCACATCAAGTTGATGCCCTTGTCCATTCGCCCGTTCCACGCGTATCAACCGACCGTCCAGTTGCATGAGCATTACCCTTTCCATGGCCTGTTTACTCTGCACGTATAACAAACCCGTGGTCGGGTTGGGGTAGGTCTGCAGTTCATTGGCGTTAAGCTCGGGCACCCCGCTTAACACATCTACGACCACAACACTTGGATCGGTGATCACGGGCTCGTTGAAATCAAAGAAGATATTGGCGATGTTCTCCACCACATCTCCGGCTTGTAAGCTCTGACTTGGTTTCATCCGGAATTTCACGAAGCCGTGGCTATCGGGTTCGTTGGCGTTGCTATCAGGTAGTTGGATGTTATCGAACTGGAAGACCAATACGCTGTTGCTCAAATACCATTCGTTGTCGTGTGATGAACTGATGTATTCAAACGTTCCCCCTAGCAGGTCGCTACTGAGGGTATCCGTAATGCGCACGTTCTCTGCCAAAAATGTTCCCGTGTTCTGGAAGCGGATCACATACTCGATCCATTCACCGTTGATGACTTGAGTTGGGCTTATCGTATCTACCGATGCTGTTTTATCGTTGGGGTCATAGGAGCCTATGACAATGTCGCTCCATGTAGCCACGTTGTCGCCCATAGTGGTATCCGGCATGGCAGGTAACGCAGCGAACTGGTGCGATATGGGTTCTCCAAGCGGCACACTCACCGGTGTGTTCAAAGTAACGGTCACGTTCCAAGTATCGCCGGGGTTCATGGGCAAGGACCAGTTAACGTTAGTGCCTGTTTGAGAGGCCGGGGTTACTGAGCTGGACACAAAGGTCTGATCGACATCGAAGTCCAGGTCAATGTTGGCTGTAGTGGGTTCGGTGCCGATGTTATGCACTTGTAAAAACACATTGTTATCAAAGCCAGGACGCGTTACTCCTGCGTGAACATCTACCACAAGATCATATATACCCGGTATCGCTTGATAGCCGATGTGGTTCAACGAGTCGATCTGGCCGGGTGTAATGGTAACCACATGCGGCGGGGTAGTTATGGTGTGATAGAGAACAGACTGACCCTGAACCGTGTACATACCCGTGTCAACTGGAATGCTGTAGTTGCCGTTAATGTCCACGCCACTGAGGTAGTTACCAGGTTGGGCTTCGGCCACACCATTAGAAAAAGAGCCTTCACCTCCATCTTGTAACCCGTTGCCGTTCAGATCATTGAAAACTGTTCCACCGATCACTTCCGAAGGGAAGCAGGAATCGCTGGGTGAGCAAAGCACTGCAGTGAAGCCAAGGTTTGATTGATTGTTCCCTGTACCGAAAGGAGGTAACAAAGGAGGAAAGTTCGGTAAGCAGTTGATGAAATTTCCGTAACACTGCAATACATCTAAAGCACCTGGAAGAACCGGCAAACAGCTAAGTTGATTGTTATAGCACCACAAGACCTCTAACGAATTCGGCAAAAGAGGAAGATTCGTTAATTGATTGTTATAGCACCTAAGCAGCTCAATTGAACCCGGCAACAGAGGAAGATTCGTCAGCTGATTGTTATGGCACCACAAGATCTCTATCGAATTCGGTAAGGACGGCAGGCTGGTTAGCTGATTAGCATGACACCTGAGCTCCACTATAGAATTCGGCAAGGCAGGAAGGTTCGTAAGTTGATTGTTAGTGCACCATAAAACCTCTAATGAACTCGGCAACGGAGAAAGGTTCATTAACTGATTAAAGTCACACTGAAGAACCCGTATCGAATTCGGTAAGGACGGCAGGCTGGTCAGTTGATTGTTAAAGCACTCCAGAACCTCTAATGCGTCGAAAAACTGTACTCCTGAGAGATCGCTGATACCTGCATTAGAAACAGATAAGTCCGTTCTCGTCACTATGTCCACATGAGTCGTATCCAACATGTTCCCGTTCATAGCGTTGGGCACAAGCTGCTGCAATCTGGTTACAAAAGCGGGGTCAGGAATGGTGAACTGGGCTTGTGTTACTTGAACCGAACCAATAAACAGCAGGACAGCTAATAATTTATTCATTCCAACGTTTTGGGGATTTCTTAAAAGTAAGACGCACAAGCGTGCTTAAGGTTGCTTGCCAGCGAAGCTGGATTTCTTATTTGAGATTCCTGATTCTTAAACTCCGGAGCGTTTAACCTAAGTGGTTCAAGGGGTGTAGGTTGTCATTTTCTGACTTGTATTACAACCTCAATACGAAATTCCGAACCATATACCCTGATCAGGCGAGCGCGTTTACGCGCTCGCTGATCCAGAGAAGCCCCCTGTCTAAAATCGCCTTGCAGAGCCTAGATGACCATTTCCATCAATTCAGAAGGAGCAACAAAATGGAAGAGGCACAGACTCCTCAAAAGTTACATTATCAATGAAGGATCGCTGCGTAACTGCTAAGCACCAAATGACAAATCTCAAATTGAGTTCAAGCACCAAAATCCAAATCCCAAACTACAGTCTCCTTTCCTTCGAGTTTCTCAGGACAAGCTGCTCAGGATGACAATGAAGTTTGGGGTTTGATTTTTGGAATTTTCCCTTTAACGGACTTGGCCTTCCGCAATCTCCTCCTCCGTAGCCGCACGTACATCGGTGATCTCAACAGCGAAATTCAGACCAACACCAGCCAAAGGATGGTTGCCATCCAACTTGACGTTCCCGTCCTTCACTTCAATAACCGTAAATACACCTAGCTCACCTTGTTCGCCAGCACTGAACTGCATGCCTGGCTCTACTTTCTGATCACCAAAGGTATCAGCAGGAACATTTTGAACCATCTCTGGATTGGGCATGCCGTATCCTTTATCCGCAGGAACTTTCGCATCGAACTTATCGCCTGCCTTATGGCCTTCCATTTGCTCCTCTAAGCCGGGAACGATCATACCCCCACCCTGGAGATAAGCGAATGCATCACGTCCTTCGGATGAGTCGAGTACAGTGCCTTCGTCGTTAGTCAATTTGTAGTGGAATGAAACCACTGAGTTGTTTGCGATCTGCATAGTTCAAATTTTGAGGGCGCGAAGGTACCCTTCGGCAAGCTCAGGGCAACCAACACCTGCTTCAAATATCAACTTACCTTTCGGCCATGAGCGAGCTCGTTGATCGAATTCTTGTATTACAAGACAAAAGTTCACCCCTCGAACCAGATGCACAGACCCGAAGCGAACTATTGGGCAAAGTACAGGATCACACAGAAGATTTCCTAGAGCGCATTGAGACAAGCAAGGCGTTCCAACCTGCTACAAGCGGCCAACAAGACCTGGATGTAGACGGGGATGCACTGGAGATGGAAAAGCTCTTAAGCATTTACGACCGAGAGCTTCAGCAAAAAGGGCTTAACCCAGCCTCAGGAGGACATTTAGGCTACATACCCGGTGGGGGATTGTATACGGCCGCCCTTGGCGACATGATCGCCGCTGTTTCAGATCAATATGCAGGCATGTACTTCGGCGGTCCGGGCGCGGTGAATATGGAAAATGCGCTGATCGATTGGACAAAAGAGGTATTCAATTACCCCAAACAGGCAATCGGCAATTTGAGTTCTGGAGGATCGATCGCTAACCTGATCGCCCTAACAGCGGCACGGGATAGGCATAAGGTCAAGAACGAGCGTGTGCCCAAAGCCGTCATATACCTAAGTGAGCAGGTGCACCACTGCGTACAAAAAGCGATCCGTATCATTGGCCTGGAGGATTCCATTATCCGCTACATTCCGTTAGACAAGCATTACCGGTTGGATCCTGACGCCTTGCGATCAACCGTAGAAGCCGATACGGCTCAGGGCCTTTACCCTTTCTTGGTGATCGGTTCAGCAGGAACAACGGATACGGGAGCCATTGACCCACTTGATCAAATCGCTGATATAGCTCAAGCGCACAACCTTTGGTTCCACGTCGATGCGGCGTACGGCGGGGATTTCATTCTGGTGGATTCACTTAAACATAAATTCAAAGGAATCGATCGTAGCGACTCCCTTGCCGTTGATCCGCACAAAGGGCTCTTCTTACCCTATGGCACAGGCATTGTGCTAGTTAAAGATGTGGAGGCAGTCATGCATTCTCAGCATTACACGGCTAACTACATGCAGGATGCACGAAGCATGGCCACCCCGGTGAACCCGGCCGACGTATCACCAGAATTGACCAAACATTTTCGCGGCCCACGTATGTGGCTGCCACTGCGTTTACATGGAATTGCCCCTTTCAGAGCGTGTTTGGAAGAGAAAGTCTTGTTAACACATTACATGCGCGAACGGCTCGTTGAAATGGGTTTCTGTGTAGGGCCAGAACCCGACCTCTCGGTTAGCTTCTTCTGGTACCCATCAGATGGAGATGACGAGAATGCCTTTAATAAGCGCTTGATGGAATTGATACATGAGGATGGAAGGGTATTTCTGAGTTCTAGCGTAATTGATGATCGCTTTGTCATTCGCATCGCTATCCTCGCCTTTCGCACAAAGCTGCGCACCGCCGACACCTGCCTGGAAATGATCCGTGACGCGCTGGGAAAGGTGCTTGGTGAAGGGGAATGGAAGTAATGGAGTATGGAAGTCAAACAGTAAACTAGTGACTAACAACTAGTAGCTAGAGACTACTAACTAATAGCTAGCGACTAATAACCATTAACTCTTAACCTTATCCATTAACCAGTAAACCTTACCTTACACACCTAGACTCATCCGGCACGGTGCTTTGTGGCTCTTTACAGAAGAACATGGCATTTATTGATCGGGTACTTCAGGCTCCATCTTATGGATGGATGGATGAGAACGGCAAATTGATCGTTCCAAGCAAAAAGCGGGTCTTTCAAGAAGCATTCTCTCGGTTGAATTTTTTCAAAACGAAAAAGAACTGGATCTCCGCAATTAGCTGGGGCATGGTTTTGTGCATGCTTCCTTTCTTCATCGTATTCCTCTTCAACTATTTCAGCCTTCCCCTGCTCGGTGCATTCATCCTCTACTCTATGCTCATCATGAGCACGCATGGCACCATCTGGTTCCACCGTTACGCAACGCACAGGTCATATACCTTCAGCCATTCTGTCTTCCGCTTCATCACCCAAAATCTGGTATTAAAGACTTTTCCGGAGGAGATCTACGTGATTTCTCACCATGTACATCATTCCAAATCTGATGAACCGGGCGATCCCTATAACGCCCAGGCAGGCCTTTGGTATTGCATGCTGTCAGACGTGAACCACCAGACCGTAGCACGTGACATCAGCGAAGCTGACTATGAAAAAGTGCTCCGTTTCATGGACCATACAGGAGTGAAGCTGAACAACTACACCCAATTTCAAAAGTGGGGTTCCGTTGCGTCACCTACCTATACCATTGCGCTCTGGTTGGGCAATTGGGCTTTTTGGTACGCGGTCTTCTACTTAATGGGCGGGCATGCATTGGCCACTTGTCTTTTTGGCGCGGGCATGTTTTGGTTCGTTCTGGTAAGGGCCTTCAATTACAACGGTCACGGTAAAGGAGAAGAGGCACACAAAGACGGCGTTGATTTTGATCGCAGCAACCTATCCATCAACCAAACGCGAACGGGCTTGTTCTCGGGAGAATGGCACAACAACCACCACCTCTTCCCGGGTAGTGCTCGGGCCGGCTTCCTACCCTATCAGCTTGATCTAGCCTGGGTCTATATCTGGACATTAAGCAAGTTGGGAATGATTTCCTCTTACCGAGACTCGAAGAAACAATTCTTTGCGCGCTATCCAAAGGCCTTATCAAAACGCAAGACTCGTCGTGCTGCAAAGTTGAAAGCGGCGATCAAGTAAACGCTCATTTTTGTTCTTCCCTGGTTTTTCGGATATTCACCTTTCGAAACCTGACTGGGCATGCCTTACGACGAATACACCGCAGAGCGTATCACCCGAATTCTAGAGGAACGCAAAGTGCCGTTTTATTCCAAACCCATGATGGGCGGCCTCGTGTTCATGGTCGATGAAAAGATGTGCTGTGGCCTCCTTTTCAATAAGAAGCACAATTCTGATACCTTGATGGTGCGCATAGGCGAAGAAGCAACTGAAAAACACGCAACCGAATTTGCTTGCAAACCCATGGACTTTGTTGGTCGCCCGTTCAAAGGCTACTTATTCGTTCTTCCTGAAGGATATGATAGCGAAGAAGATCTGGATTATTGGGTGAATCTTTGCTTGGCGTTTAACCCCTTAGCAAAAGCGAGTAAGAAGCGGGTTAAGAAGTAACTTCGACATTCAATAACTTTTACTAGATGCCTCTTCAATATTTAGTTGCCTCCCTGTTCGTTCTAGCATCAATTCTGCCGATAGCTCCCTGCCATGCGCAGGACACGACTGTTGTTTATATAAGCAAGCAAGGCGAGCACAAGAAGCCGCCGAAAAAGGGTTGGACAAGGATGGAAAAGCGTTTCAAGACCGCTGATTCGTCTTATACCGTTATGAAATACGATAAAAAGTTAAAGCTGTATACGTCGCAATCTTACGCAACCGAGGATCACCAAGTCTTACACGGCAAATTCACCCGCTACGACGATAACGGAACACAGAGTAGATCCGGATACTACAACAAGGGGAAGAAAGACGGTGTTTGGGTTTATCGATACCCTACTGACACCCTTCAAGGAAGGTTTTCTTATGTGCTTGACGTTCGTCATGGTGAACAACTACAATACCATGAGAATGGAAGGTTATCTGGGCGAGCGATGTACCAGAATGGCGAGGAGAATGGGCTTACCGAAGGCTGGTATGAAAACGGTCAACGTTCCTTCTCTGTCGGAATGAAAGTGGGCATTAAAAGTGGTGAGACAGCATCGTATTATGAGAATGGACAGTTACGCTTGAAGGTCAATTACATTGAAGACAAGATGCACGGCCCGTTCACTTCTTATTATGAGAACAGTCAGCAAAATGAAGTGCTCAGTTTCCAAAACGGGTCTAGAGAAGGTGAAGCCAAGAAATTCAGAGCTGATGGCAGTCTACTATACAAGGTGAACTACACCTCAAACAAGCGAGACGGCACGCTGGAAGCTTTTTACGCAAACGGGAAGCCCTTGTTCAAAGGGAACTTCTCTATAAACGTGGTTGAAGAACCCAAACTACAGTGGTTTTCGGATAGTATCAGTGATTTTGACAGGCTGGATCTATTGCTCGAAGGGCGTTCGGGTGAATGCACCACTTGGTTTGAAGATGGCAGTGTTCGTTCACGCGAGAACTACGGAGAAGAGGGCAAGCGCAACGGCAAATGGGTCAGGTACTTCGACAACAGGCAGCTGCGCTATGAAATTGAATATGAGAACGGAAAACTGATCGGTGATTGCACCTGGTTCAATGAAGACGGGAGCCTGAACGCCAAGTACGACAAGGCGAGCGGTATCAGCAGAGTGTATATGGTCAACGATTTCGGAAAGATAGACTCGCTGGCCGTTGACCTCAATGGCAGTGATAACAGGAGTCAGGGGCCACGAGACCCACAATACAAGAAAGGTAACGATAGGATTATGCAGGACATAGGCCAGGCAACCAAGTACCCGAAGCGTGCCAAAAAGAAGGGAGAAGAAGGTCGGGTGTTCATGACCATTCACATCGGTGAAAACGGCCGAGTAGTTCATGCGATAATCTTGGTCGGCGTATCACCCGAGTTGGATCGAGCCGCCCTGAATGCATTGCGCGCCCTTGGAGAATTTGAACATGTGAACCGCGATCGCCATGGGCAGTTACCTAGTTTTCGCATACCAATAAGGTTCAAGTTATAAGCAACGTATCTACCCGTTGTTCGACTGCCCTAAATTCGCGCCATGGCCGAGAAAGACCTGTTCAGTGCATTTACGAAAGCAGCTATTGCCAATTGGGAAGCGCGCTTGACGAAAGAACTCAAGGGTAAGGAAAAGAACGAGATCTTGGATGTGACCGCAGCGGAGGGTATTGCAACGCCTGCCGTAATACACGAGGCCAATGCGCAATCTTACGACCGGGGGCTTTTTGTACGTGATGGTCGCCATTGGCTACAAACCGAATCATTCGATGCCACTCATGCGACTTTCGAGCGTGACCTGCAACAGGCCATTGCGAATGACGTGCAGCAATTCATCATTCACGGCGCGTGCAATGCGCAAGAGATACTGAGCAAATTGAATTTGGCCTGGCAGAACGTGATTTTCATGAATGATGCAGCGCAACAAGCTTACACAGATGCGCTTGCAACGCAGAAAATCGATGCAACAAGCCACACCTGCGGCTTTATAGGCGCTTCTTCAGCAAGTCTACCCTTAGCGCGCACAATAGAAGTTGTACAGGTCGGTGAAAGCGATTCCTTGAAAGCGATCAAACAGGCATTTGAGAATGGGAAGGCCGCGTTCCAAAACCTACTCGACTCGGGGGAGACCGTTGATGAAGCCGCGCCGCGCCTGCAATTTATTTTCGAAGTAGGCGATGCACTCATTCCATGGGCGGCCGCTATGCGCGCCTTCAAATTAGCTTGGGGTAACTACATAAGCTCGCTGGAGCCCGCCCACGCCTGTAGTCGGCATACGTATGTGCTTGCGCGCACGGCATACGCATCAGACGGTGACCAGTACACCGCTATGATCCGTGCTACCACACAGGCACTTGCAGGCGTTTGGGGTGGATGTGATGCGTTGGAAATCACCCCGTTTGAAACGGAAGCCAAACACGGTCGCGATTTCTCGAGGCGCATTGCACGGAACGTGCAGCACCTGATCCGAGATGAAGGATTACAATGGCGTACAGCCGATCCGCTGGCAGGGGCGTATGCAATCGAAGAGTTGACCGAAAGATTTAGCACTGCCTTATTCGAAGGAAATCAGGAATCAGGAATCAGTAATTCCTCATCCGCGATTCCTAATTCGCTCGTCGAGACCAAGGTGCAAACTCGAGAGGAAATAGAAGTACCATCCTGCTTCCCGAAGGGGACGAAGTTCGAACACATCGGTTTTACCTCTGGCCTCCCCCCTTACCTGCGTGGCCCCTATGCAAGTATGTACACGATACGCCCAT
>CAZPEQ010000068.1:0-9443 GCA_964585605.1 uncultured Weeksellaceae bacterium
GTACTTATTTGGGCCTTCTTTTTCGGTTTGATCGTTGCAAGTATTTTGCTTGTTGCCAAGAAGATCCGGCGTTGGAACATCACCGTGATCATGGCATTGGTCGTAGGTGCAGGAATCAGCCTTTTTGTTGGTATGAGCAGCGGCACAGTTGGTAACGAAGCACCTTGGTTCATATTCGGGGCTGGTGCACTAGCTATTTGCGCCATGATACTCCCAGGCATCAGCGGTGCTTTCATCCTGCTTTTGCTAGGAGCATACAGCACGGTTACGGGAGCGATCAAAGACTTGGATATAAAGATCATTGCGCTTTTCGGTGCGGGATGCGTTACAGGCCTTATGCTATTCTCTCGTTTCCTGAGCTGGATGTTCAAGAAATACCATGATCTCACCATTGCGCTGATGAGTGGTTTTTTGCTGGGTTCACTCT
Organism: uncultured Weeksellaceae bacterium; assembly: GCA_964585605.1. Classification (GTDB taxonomy): domain Bacteria; phylum Bacteroidota; class Bacteroidia; order Flavobacteriales_F; family PHOS-HE28; genus CAZPEQ01. The sequence continues at coordinate 428 of CAZPEQ010000068.1, forward strand.
ACGTGGTATGGCCCTGGAAAAAGATATTGAGTGTACGTACGGCACATGCGGGCAAGCCAGATGAGAAGGTCGTACCCTTTCTTCGTGAGAACATCATGCCCGGTGAATACAGCGTATTCACGGACCTGGATAAACAAGCTGGCTTATTAGATAAAGACCCGCAACTCGCCTTTGCGATTGCACTGTGTGTTGCAGGTGCAGCCCTACTTGTATTCTTAGATCGGTTCGCCCCGGAAGAATCATGAAACGGTTCGGACTTATTGGCCGATCACTTTCGCACTCATTCAGTCCCGGCTACTTTCAAGAAAAATTCAACCGGCTTGGCCTTATTGATCACAGCTACGAGCTCTTTGAATTAGAAGCAATCGATGAAGTCATTCCTTTACTTGAGCATGAGGACATCTTAGGCTTGAACGTGACGATTCCTTATAAACGTGCTGTCATGGAGTTGTTAGATGAGATCGACTCCGCTGCATATGATATAGGTGCAGTAAACACCATTTCATTCAAGAATGGGGAAGCGATTGGTCACAATACCGATGTTATCGGCTTTCACCAATCATTGGAACAGTTCATTGGGATGGTAAAGCCAACCGCACTGGTATTCGGAGCCGGAGGTGCTGCACGTACCGTGCTACATGTCTTGGATCAACTTGATATTCCCCATCTATCCGTTAGCCGAAATCCTGATTCGCATATGATCAGCTATGATGCGTTAACGGCTTCTACTATCAACGACCATCAGCTGTTGATCAACACAACCCCAGTGGGCATGTATCCAGATGTGCACAAGTTGCTCCCTCTACCCTACGCGGGTTTATCTAACAAACATTTCGCCTTTGACCTGATCTACAATCCGGTGTCCAGTTCTTTCCTCCAAGTCTGCGCTGCGCAAGGAGCGAAAATCAAGAACGGATTGGAAATGCTACATCTACAGGCTGATGCGGCATGGGAAATATGGAACCGCTGAGTTTTTGAGAAAAGAAGGAGACGTTGCCGATCACAATAGCAAAGATCTGCACTCAGGTCAAGTCCGATTCGAACACCGTCGCTGGCAACTGATCTGAATTCGCTATAATTGGTGGATGGGAATCCTGTTCGTGCCAATCTACTTGTTACTGGTTTTTGGCCTGGCCTGGTTTGAAGGCAGGCATCGTTCCTGTGGGTTTGGCGGAGCATTGGTAATTGCTTTGTTGACATCACCCTTCTTAGGATACTTTATCGTGATGGGGTTCGCACAGAAGAACCCCATAGGATGTAATTGGTGTGGAAATGCCGCCAACGAAGCAGTTATATGTAACCTATGTGGCAAAGACGCCATGGGCAACACGCGGCAGGGCTACGAGGACGATATGGAAAAACACCTTATCAGTACTGATGACTGACGAACCGGACATCAATAGTGATACCTGTCTCAACTGCAAGCAAGAACTTGGAAGGGGCAGGTTCTGTGCGCAGTGCGGCCAAAAGAACATAGACCGAGACGTTTCCATCCGCACACTTTTTCAGGATTTCATTGGAGACTATTTTTCCTTCGATTCGAAGTTGTTTAGAACCCTAATTCCGCTTACGCTGAAACCTGGTCAAGTGCCGCTCGAATTTATTGAAGGCAAACGGGTACGCCATATACCACCGATGCGTAGCCTCGTGTTCATTTCCTTTATTTTCTTTCTGGTCTTAGGATCGTTGTCCGATTCGATCAGCGGTTCCCAAAATCCTATGTCCTCTTTTTCCAAGGAACTTGAAGATGGCCTGAACAGTTCAGAACAACGTGATGTTACACTGAGCAATGATATCATAAGCCTTGACTTCTCAGACGTTGATTCCTCTGCACAAAATGGGTTGATCGGTCAGATCAATGCGGTCAACATGGCAGTCGAGAATGGGGTTTCACCTCAAGCGGCGGTAGATTCCATTGCGCCAACAGCAGAAGGGGGCAGGCAACGCCTCTTGCTCCAATGGGGTAAAATAAGAACGGCTGAATCTAGTGTCTTCAGCAAGTTCGCATTAAGTAATATCTCTATCTTATTACTTATCCTCCAACCCTTCTTTGCATTGATCCTTTATCTCTTACACTTCCGAAAAAGGAAGCAATTACGCTTTATCCGACATTTGGTCTTTTCGCTGTACTTCCACGCTTGGGTTTTACTTATTGGAATCGTATTAATGAGCATGGCGGAGGTTGTTCCCGTGTTCTCCCCTTTCCCTATTGGCGTTATATTATCTCTTGTATACCTTGCTATGGCCATGAAGCGGTTCTACGCACAAGGTTGGGGGAAGACCTTACTGAAAGAGATGTTGATCTTTCTCCTGTATTTGGGCATCATATTTCCAACCTTTCTTGCATTGTCACTCGTGATCAGCTTTTTGTTCTTCTAATGGAAACACATCGCGATTTCTCCGATACCGCATTTGAAACTCGTTTCGCGAATTGCGCGTGGGACCCCGCTGACTTTTCACACGAAGCGCACTTGCGGCTTGCCCATATTCATATTACACGCTATGGCGCAGAACAGGCTTTGCAGAACATTCAAACCCAATTAAGAAAATACGTGATGCATATTGGCGCTGAAGACAAGCACCATGCAACACTCGCGGTTGTCGCCGTTAGAATTATAGACCACTTCATGCGCGAATCAAAGTCGAGTGAATTTGATCAGCTTATTAGCGAATTTCCTCGCTTGCCGAACGACTTTAAAGCATTGGTCAACGCACACTACACCTTCGATATTTTCAATTCTGAAAAAGCAAAATGAGAGTTCGTCGCACCGGACTTACTCTCCTTTGCATAAGTACAGTCGGATCGAATCGTCACTTCTTTGGCACGCGCAACTTGCAATTCGGGCATTCAAAAAGATCATCCGTTTCTTTTTGTTTAATACCACTAACATACTGGGCGGCAATACCTTGCACCCAACCACGTTTTTGATCGATGTTGTTCATGTCGATCTTCTCTGCCTGAAGTTTTTCTAGAAATCGTCCTTCATACTGCTGTTCTCCCCAACAATTGGGACAATAACCGTCCGGCACTGGGGCGTCTTTTTTCCCTTGTAGAACACTTTTCAGTCTTTCGAATATTGTCATTGATCGGTATTTGTTCACTGACCTGAAAACGCTTGAATAGCCTCAACGAAGAATTGATCATATTCATCTTGCGTCAACCCTTTTACAGGTAACATAGCTCCTACATATCGTTCAGTTATCCATGAGCCTTTCGTCAAACTCGGCATATCTCCTACACTGATACTATCATGTCCGCGCCACCCGGTCACATACAGGTAATAGGCATCAAATTTGTCATCAGGAATTCCTAATCCGAAGCCAACGGAGATACCTGAATCTCCTTTCAAGGCCACAAAGCCACCGGTATCAAAATGATGCGGCCACACGCGTATATTCTGCTCTATCTCTAATCGAGAAAGTGTGTTCGTACAGGCTTTTTGTGACATGCCGCGATACGAATTGATCACGGCAATACGCTCTAAGTTGGGGTGCTCGAATTGGTAATCGTCTGCGATCGCGCCTCCGTGTATTTCATAATGCAGTGCAAAATCATAGCCTGCCAAACCATGTGCTTGTGCTACCTCATCTAACCACTGAACAACCTCTTTATGGGTCAAGCCAGGCAATTTCAATTCTTGATCATCCCCACTCCGCCAGCGCAAAGTCATACTTGATGGGTGAAAGAACAGGATGTCACCGTTTGATAATTGATGGGTTGAATACGACTCGGTATAGTAATCCCAACACATATTGGTATGGCTATCGTCTTCTTGCTTTTCAACAAAATTGACTCCGGCGGCAGCTAGGTATTGAACCGCTACATGTAGCATTCGTTCCGTCTCTGTATGCATGTTCGTTTTTCTTAGAATAAAGAATCAAGCATTAACCCCTGCGTAAGCAATACCCGTTAAGTGATGGATGTCTTTGTTGAACGTTGAAAGGTCCTTTTGCGTGAATTTAGAGACTTGATCATGTCCGCATGATCGAGCAACTACTTTGATGAGATCACGAGCGGCAAAAAAGAAATTGTTCAACTGTTTCGCAGAGGAATCAATGATTAACCGCGATCTCAAATTCTCCTTTTGGGTTGCAATACCAACTGGGCAGTTGTTTGATCCGCAAGCGCGCATTCCTAAGCAACCGATCGCCTGAAGTGCTGAGTTGGACACCGCGATGGCATCTGCCCCCATCATCATGGCTTTCGCAAAGTCCTCTGGAAGACGAAGTCCCCCTGTAATGATCAAGGTAACGTCTTTCCTTCCAACCTTATCTAAATGCTTACGTGCTCGGGCCAAAGCAGGTATTGTTGGCACATTGATGTTGTCGCGAAGTATCGTTGGAGCCGAACCGGTTCCCCCACCTCGGCCATCTAAAATGATGTAATCGACACCTACTTCTAGCGCAAAATCAATATCTGCCTCGATATGACTGGCCGCGATTTTAAAACCCACAGGAATGCCTCCCGTACGCTCGCGCACCTCGTCGGCTACTGCTTTAAAATCAGCCGCCGTGAACAGATCCGGGAATGCGGCTGGGGAAATCGCCGTTTCACCAACCTTCAAGTCACGCACCTCGGCTATTTCCTTAGTTACTTTAGAACCCGGCAAATGCCCACCAGTTCCAGTCTTAGCACCTTGGCCTCCTTTAAAATGGAATGCCTGAGACTTCATGACCTTTTCCCACGAAAAACCGAAGCGACCAGAGGCTAATTCATAGAAGTAACGCGAATTGTTCGCCTGCTCTTCTGGGAGCATTCCTCCCTCTCCACTGCATATTCCGGTACCTGACATTTCAGCACCTTTCGACAGTGCGATCTTGGCTTCACGCGATAAAGCGCCGAAACTCATATCTGATACGAATAAAGGAATATCAAGCTTCAATGGTTTCTTCGCACTTGCGCCAATAACCACAGTCGTATCTACTTCATCTTCATCCAACAACGGTCTTGATGCAAGCTGCGCGGGCAAAAATTGAATATCTGACCATTTGGGCAATGTATCCCGGTCAACGCCCATTGAAGCGGAAGGGCCATGATGGCCTAAGTTCTTCAGCCCGTTCTTCGCCAACTCTTTGATATAACCTGTGTACGGCTCCGTGGGTTCAGGATGTGTGTCAGCATAGCTTCCTAAGTACTCTTCCCTATTGAACGGTTGTGGATGTTCAACGGCAAACGCCTCGATTTCTTTTTCATCTACACATACCCAACCATCTTCTACCGTAGATGAGAATTTGTGCAGTACCTCTTTATTGTTGTACTCTGAAACGCCTGTATCATAGCGATAATCCCAACCGTGTACACCACAAATGAGGTTATCTCCTTGCACGTGTCCGTCCGCCATTAAAGCTCCTCTGTGAAGACATCGGCCATAAAGGACTGATACCTGCTGGTCAAATCGAACGATCACAAGGTCTACGTTCGCAACCAGTGCATGCTCAGGTGTTCTATCCTCCAGCTTATCCCACTCTACCAATTTTTCCATATCAGGTCACTTTTTTGATTTTGTTAAGCTGCCCATTGCACCTATTATTATGGCACTTGCTACAGTTTACAAACCTATTCAACATAAGCGTCCCTTCGGTTCATTTATTCCACGAATTCGTTCTATCCCGCTTAATAATATGGTTTACTGCGATTTGTGGCAAGGTTGCCCTCCTTTCTCCATTCTTATCAAATACGCTCCGATACGTATTAAAACCACCTTGCTGATAGGTCAGTAATCTTATACATTGTTACTTCGCGATTCATGAGTGACAAAATATCAGCCTTGATGTTCTTAACGAAGCACCGCTTTGTGATCATATTGGTTGTTCTTCTCAACTTGTTGCTCACACCTTTAAGCGTTGCGCTATTTCCTGTGGCTGACAGTTTTCTGCCCTTTATCAACCTCTCCCTAGTGTCTATTGGCGGATTGATCTTAGCAAGGCAGCGTTCAGGCAAGATCGTTGTGTTCGTTTTTGCGTGCCTGTCCTTGTTAGCGGTTACAACTGAATTCGTAGCTGGTTATATGGAAATGGCAGCGCGGTTTCGCATGTTCGCCAACTTTGCGTTGTACTTAGTACTTGGCATCGTGTTGACTCGAAATTTCGTGATGGCGAAGGATATGACATTGCCCATTATTTTCGGCGCCATTGCAGGGTACATTTTGATCGGGTTCATAGGCGGTTCCGTTTTTGAGATCTTAGAGTCTTTCGATCCAGAGGCGATCAATATTTCTAGCATCCACGGTTTTGACTATTACTATTACAGCTTCGTAAGCTTAGTTACCATTGGGTATGGTGACATTCTACCGGTTTCGCCTCCCGCCAAAGCAATAACCATCATGGTAGGATTACTCGGTCAATTTTACATGGCCGTGGGTGTAGCTCTATTCGTAGGTAAGTACTTAATGAACCGTAACAACTAAGACTCATGTTTGAATCCTTCTCCTTCATTTTCCTACTAGCAGCTGTGCTCAGCGTGATCAACTACAAATGGCTGAAATTGCCTTCAACCATTGGCACTATGTTGTTGGCTGCTTTACTGGCTATGGTCATAGCGCTCTCCAAGCCCTTCTTTCCGGAGTTCTATGAATTCACATGTGGGATAGTGGTTGATGCGGATTTCAAAACACTTTTGATCGATATATTATTAAGTATCCTGCTTTTCGCCGGTGCCATACATGTTGATTTAGGAGCCTTGAAAAAAGAACGTTGGTCGGTGTTTTTATTTGCCACCACCGGTGTACTTATAAGCACTTTCATTGTTGGCTACCTGATGTTTCTGGTAGCTCCTCTTGTTGGAGTTGAATTGCCTTTTGTCCATGCGCTGCTTTTTGGAGCGTTGATCTCGCCTACCGACCCGATCGCGGTCATTGCCATTTTAAAGAAGGCGAACATCAGTGAATCGCTTGAATTGAAGATCGAAGGCGAATCACTGTTCAATGATGGCGTTGGCGTAGTTGTTTTTACAGCAGTTCTGCTCATTGCGGGTGCATCTGGGCATCATGGGGATGGTAGTATAGGTGAATTGATCGGCGAGATCATATTAACGGAAGTGGTAGGCGGATTGGCTTTTGGTTTCGCTTTGGGATGGATCACCATGTTTACTATTCGGTCTGTTCAAGAGAGTACACAACTTGTAGCGCTGATCACCATAGCCGTTGTTCTAGGCGGATATGCCACTGCATTACAACTTGGCGTATCAGGTCCTTTAGCCATGGTCGTTGCAGGTCTTTTCATTGGCAATGGATTGTTCTCGTCCAAGTTCGAGAAGCGCATGACAGATGTGGTTAGCGAGATTTGGGAAATACTCGATGAAAGTTTGAATGCAGTGCTGTTCGTCTTTATCGGTTTAAGCATACATCTACTTGAATTCCAATCTGCCTGGTTGGTGTTAGGGATCTGCGCGATCGTTATTGTTCTTATAGCCCGGTTCATTTCGGTAGTGATCCCCTTTTCACTCCTTGCCCATAAACAACACGGATTCTGGGGTACTTCCTATGTACTTACATGGGGCGGATTGCGAGGTGGAATATCAATCGCCCTTGCATTGGGCCTCTCTGTAGAACTTAATCAGGAGGTGATTCTATTTGCGACAACATGTGTTGTGTTCTTTGCGATCTTGGTGCAAGGGTTATCCCTAGGGACTCTTGTAAAAAAAGTGATCAACTAGTAAGAATGAGCACGCCCAGTCTTCTTCGGCGCTCATAAAGTTAAACCTTCTTCAGTGATACCGCATTGATACAAAACCTTAAGCCAGTGGGTGCTGGGCCGTCAGGGAAGACATGTCCTAAATGCGCATCGCAGGTGCTGCAAACCGTTTCAACCCGCACCATGCCGAACGAGGTATCCTTGTTATAGGCAATAACATTATCCGTTACGGGTACCGTAAAGGAGGGCCAGCCTGAACCACTGTCGAATTTCTGATCGGCATCGAACAACGTTGTGCCACAGCAAATGCAGCTGTAAAGTCCGGGTTCAAAACGCGAACACATTTCAGAACTGAACGCACGTTCCGTTCCGGCTTGCCTCGCCACTCGGAACTCTTCTTCAGTCAAGATCTCACGCCATTCCGCTTCCGTTTTCTCCACCCTGCGTGTAGGAGCAGGACTGCCATTAGTCGCCAAGGAGATCACTTTGCTCCAGGTCAGATCATTAACATCTCCCATGTTCTTTTGGTTTAGAACGCACTCATCATTCCAATGGATACAAGTATTCCTAGTTAAGCGCCCCGCAAAGATAAAATGCCTTGGCCATCGGCATCCGAGCATACCCCGATCTTATACCTTTGCGCCTCGTTAAACACATTCAAAAAATATCGCATGCCTCGTGAAGTATATGTAATCTCAGCTGTTAGAACTCCGATCGGTTCTTATCTCGGAACACTTTCATCTGTACCGGCCCCCAAGCTCGGTGCAACTGCGATAAAAGGCGCATTGGAAAAAGCTGGTGTCGATGCAAAGGAGGTGAACGAGGTTTTCATGGGTTGCGTGCTACAAGCTGATCTGGGGCAAGCTCCGGCCCGTCAAGCAGCCATGTTCGCAGGCATCGGAGATCAGGTTCCTGCAACCACGATCAATAAAGTCTGTGCTTCCGGTATGAAGAGCATTGCTCTTGGTGCACAAAGCATCTTGGTCGGCGATAATGATGTGGTGGTAGCGGGTGGCATGGAGAATATGAGCAGCGTGCCGCATTACATGGATGGACGTAATGGAGTGAAGCTTGGTGATATTAAAATGACCGATGGCATGGTAAAAGATGGCCTAACCGATGTGTACAACGCTTACCACATGGGTAACGCAGCTGAGCTATGTGCTACGGAATGTAACATCAGTAGAGAAGATCAAGATGCCTATGCCTTGGAGAGCTACCGCCGCAGTGCCGAGGCATGGGATGCTGGACGTTTCGCATCCGAGGTGGTTCCTGTTGAAGTACCACAACGCAGAGGAGATGCGGTCGTATTCAGCCAAGACGAAGAATACAAGAACCTGCGCGCGGAAAAAGTACCTAATCTCCGCCCTGTTTTTCAAAAAGA
>CAZPEQ010000069.1:0-9386 GCA_964585605.1 uncultured Weeksellaceae bacterium
CTACAATTCTTCTGGGCAGGTCGGTACTGACGACCTCTTATATGATGGGTTGTTCGTTGGCAGATCAGAACGTCAAGGTGTGTGGAATCAGCAATTCTTGAATACGCAAGGAGGACTTAAAACACCAACCCCACTCGGAGGATCTGATGACTATATCGTGGGATTCAATGTAGAGCTCGACTTTCCTACCGCTATTCCACTTGTTGCATTTGCAGGCACGGCCGTAGCCCCCTCAAGTAGCTTCAACAACGGAGAACTCATTACTGAGGCAAAGGCTCTTTACGAGGCAGGTATTGGATTACGCCTCATTCGCGACGTTTTTGATGTATGGGTACCCTTGGCATTCTCCAGCGAGATAAACGATGACTTTGATTTGCAAGGAACTCCCTTCCATGAGCAGATTCGCTTTACCTTGAATCTTCAACACCTAGACCCGACACGACTGTTGAGAAAAGCAGCTCCTTGATGGCCGACCGAACGATCTACTTTCTGAGCGACTTCCACCTTGGTGTTCCTAGCTTTGAGAAGAGTCTAGCACGAGAAAAGCGGATCGTAAGCTTCTTGACAGAAGCCGCGAAGGACGCCGACGAGATCTTCATTCTTGGCGACATCTTTGATTTCTGGTTTGAATACAAACATGCTGTGCCTAAAGGATTTGTACGGCTACTGGGGAAACTGGCTGCGCTGACAGATGCCGGCATTCCGGTGCACGTACTTTCAGGGAACCACGACATGTGGATCTTCGATTACTTGCCTCGAGAAACCGGTGTGGAGGTTCATCATAAGCCTATAGAAAGAACATTGAATGGCAAACGTTGCTACATCGGTCATGGCGACGGCTTAGGCCCAGGAGATCACGGATACAAGTTTCTGAAGAAAGTGTTCCGCAATCCCGTATGTCAATGGCTTTTCGCCCGCCTTCACCCTAACTTGGGAATGTACATTGCTCAATTTTGGAGCGGGCGCAGTAAAAAGAAGAGCTTCGACAATGACCGTAATTTTCTGGGTCTAGAAAACGAGTGGCTGGCCATCTATAGCCGGGAAGTCCTTGAAAAGGAACATTTCGATTATTTCCTTTTCGGGCATCGGCACTTACCAATGGATATTGGTTTAAGTAAGGGTAGTAGATACGTTAACCTAGGAGATTGGATCACCAATTTCACATACGCGGTATTACGAGGGCCTGATCTCACACTAATGCAGCGCACGCAAGATGGCTCCCTAGCGCTGGATCAGGCTTATACTGGAGCTACTGTGATAAACGCGCAACAAGGTCAACCAGCCGGTTAGAATATCCTGCCTCATTGTCGTACCAACCTACAACCTTCACCATGTTATCAATGACACTGGTCAGTTTCGCATCAAATATGCACGAGTGTGGGTCACTGACGATGTCAATAGACACGATCGGCTCTTCGGTATAACGAAGAATTCCAGGGTATCGATCTTTCGCGGCAGCCTTAAAGCGCTCATTCAGCTCTTCGACAGGAATAGGTTTCTTAACAATACAGGTTATATCAGTCAAGGAGCCGTTGGGTACCGGAACCCGAATGCCACACCCGCCCATCTTACCATCTAGATCAGGAAATATGCGAGTGATCGCCTTTGCCGCACCGGTTGTTGTTGGAATAATAGATACGGCAGCGGCTCGAGCACGGCGGAGATCTCTATGTGGGGCATCGTGCAAGCGCTGATCACCTGTATAACTATGGATGGTCGTTATGTATCCACTCTCAATACCACATAGCTCATGTACCAACTGAACCATGGGGGCAGCACAATTCGTTGTGCACGAAGCATTGCTAAGAACAGATTCCTCTCCGGTGATTTGATCATCATTAACCCCCATAACAACGGTCTTTACATCTGTACTCTTCGCAGGTGCGCTAATCACCACTCGTTTCGCTCCTGCCGTTAAGTGGCCACTCGCCAACTCTCGTGTGCGAAAAAAGCCCGTTGATTCAATAACGACATCCACGTTTAGATCAGCCCAAGGCAATTTCGTTGGATCAGGTTCTGAAAAGGCCTTGATCTTGCCTCCATTGATTACCAAGTGATCTTCGTCATGGGAAACTTCACCGTCAAATGCACGGTGTACAGAATCGTATTTGAACAAGTGGGCTAACGTACCATTATCTGTTAGGTCATTAATGGCTACTATCTCCATACCACGATGAATCATAGCACGCGCCGTTACCCTTCCTATTCTGCCAAAACCATTGATCGCTACTCGCATGATGTGCTAATTTGAATGAGCAAAGCTACCTACAAAAAAAGCCCCGCCTTTCGGCGGGGCTTTCCAATTCAGTTAATAAGGCTTAATGCTGCACAACGAAACGCCCCACCTTAACCTCTGCACCTGTCTGAAGATGTAGGAGATAAGTGCCATTTGCCAATTCGTTCACATTGAACTGCAATGACCGCTGCCCTGCCGTCAATTTACTGTTCACCACATTCTTCACATACCGACCATTCAGATCATAAATAGCGGCAACAACTTCTGCATTGCGATTTAGATCTACCGTGAAGTTCGCCACATCAGTACTAGGATTTGGGTAAATCATTAAAGCATTGAACGTAGATGTAGGCGTATCGATATCGTCCTCTACAGAGAGCAGTGTACGACTCATGAACGCTCCTCTTCCATGTGTTCCAATATAGATCACGCCTGAGTTCTCATACCAAGAAGGGCCAAACCAGTGCGGAGTCAGGAAATTGTTGATCTGTTGTCTCACTTCATACACCGGCACGAACGTTCCCCCATCATTCTCCATGTTCCATGTGGCTCCACCATCATCAGTGGCATAAATTCCCCATTCTGCACCCACAACAATGATATTGGGGTCGTCGCGGTGAATGATCGCATCATAAACTGGCATGCCGGTCAAACCAGCGCCTGGATTCCAAATGTTAGCGAATGTTGGGGTTGCATCCAATACATTGTTTGATTCCCTCACTTTATTACCTCCACCGTAACCACCATGCGTAACTACAAGGTGAGCCGGATCTTGAGGATCAGAGGCCAGTCCTAAGGCAGGTCCAGCTCCACTGGTTAAGAAGCGCACGGTCAATGCGTACTCGATCGGAGTACCGTCAAGTAGCGTATACGACTCATTAGCATAATCCAAGGTAGCCTGGCTTTGTCTAATTGTATCTCCTGTTGACAATTCAATCAACCAAGAAGAAGTATCTGCTACAGCTGCGTTCACAGGTCTTCGAGATATATCAGCTGATGCAAATGTGTACGCTCCAGCAAGTCCCGTTACCTGGAATACTTGACCAGCGGTATTACTCACAAATAGGTTATTGCCATCCGCACTGAACTCAAATGCACTGATGTTACCAAATCCAGTTCCTACTCGCCACCATTCCGCTGGCACATTGATCGCAAGGGCATCCCTAGTTACCCAAGCATCTTGATTGCCCGATCCGTTGGAGAAGATACCTGTAGCGAATAGAGATTGAACCGGGTCAGGTAGACTTATTACCGAATCACCAGGAAAGATGTCCTGAGCAGCAAAAGCAAAAAGTGGAATCGACGTATTACGCCCGCGGTATTCGAATTGATCCCCTGCAAAGATGGTATCAATGCCAATATTAAAGAACTCCGCTGTATTCGGGCTGTTAGGGTCATCGTAGGTCTCCCAAAGGCGAATGTTGGTGAAGAAATCACTCAAGTTTCCTGCTGCGTTTGCATTCATAGTAATACTATCGCTGAAGAAACCACCAAAATTCAATCCATCATCAGCACTACGACCAACAACGCCGAATTGGCTTGTAGCGAATAGTATGTTCGGATCCAATTGCGAGATTTCAGAGTCAAAACCATCACCACCGAACAAAACATCAGCTTCCTGCGCTGAGTTAACATTATCCAATGTTAGGTACGGAGAAGAATTATCCTGTGTCCCTCCTAGAACTCGGTTATCGTGTCCAAAGCCAATACCGTAGAATTGTGTTACGTTATATCCACGGTTTGCTGGGAAGAACACTTCATTACCCGCTGTAACGAAACCTTTATACACTCCACCATCACAACCTACATAGGCAATTTGGTTAGCAACATCCCACGTAATCTCGTGCACGTCAGCATGAACACAGTTGAAACAACCGGGAAAGCTTGCTGTAAGGGCAATCTGTAACGGCTGCCCATTGATATTCCCTTTCCACAAAGAAACACCTCCAACCCAAAATTCATCAGGTGAGCCAGGCACGACCTCGATAACGTTATCGTAACCGCCTTGAGTATTGCCTCCAAAAATATCCAGCGATGGAGGTACAGGATCTGGCCATAAGCTGCTCCAATTCTGTCCTCGATCAGTACTACCATAGACACCTGCCATGGCACCCGTTGCAGTAGACTGAAGGATATACATGTAATTACCATCATCAGGAGAAATTGCCACTTCCTTACGGCCCGCTTGAATATTCACTGCAGAAACCACATTTATATTACCATTGATATTAGTGAAAGTAGCATTTGGTCCATCACCCCCATTTGTACTTAGCCACATACCTCCCGAGATAGCAGAAAGTACGGTCTGGCCGTCACTACTGACTGACATCGCTTGCACCGTACCGGATTGCACCAGCGTAAAGGAGTTGTTTGTTAAGTCTAGATACTCAAGTCCTTCCGTCGAGCCTACCCACATGCCATCCGGATTGTTCGGGTCTGCCCAAATTTCATCAACTGCTATATAATCCAAGTTTCCGTTGAACGGAGCTGCAGGGCCCGCTATCAGCGACCAAGAAGCACCATCATCTGTAGAACGGAAAATTCCTCCTCCAAGAAAGCCACTGCCGCCAAAACCTCCAGAGCCATCAAATAAAGAACCCGTGCCTACAACAATATCGCCATTACCTGCAATACCGATACTTGCCACATTGACATTATCATCATTTGCGTTCCCGTTAACCCCTGCACCGAAGCTGGTTACCTGAAACCAGGAGTTGGCCGCACTATCAGATCGCCAAAGTCCTCCACTAACACCACCTGCCCAAATCTCATCCGGATTGTTCGGGTTAATCGCAATGGCGCGTGTTCTCCCTCCAACGTTGTCAGGCCCCATCTCTTCCCACTGCAAACCAACTGCTCTCGAACTTTGAGTAGCTGCCTTCTTATGCACAGCTCCACGCATTTTAATGACCTCATCAGCCGTTACAGGCTGCCCTGTGATCACATTTTGACGTGTCATTTCATAATACTCAAATGCCCCGGCGATACCTCTTGTCGCGATATCGCTTGGTTCTTCAGCACGAGGGGTATACGTGCTCTCATTGAATGTGCTCAACGTGTAAGTTGCTCCTCCAATGGCAACCGCCGCTAGTCCAATAAATAGTACTTTTTTCATCATGTTCAACTGAACTTGTGGTTCTAGTATGTAAATGTAGGCCTCCTTGCCACTCAATTGCAGGAAACAACAGTTATTCCGGACAAACTATTAGCATGTCCAAGCAACTTGTAACATCTCACAATATCAACAAGGTGGCGCAATATACAACAACTGAACTTCAAAGAATGTGCTTTTCCGCATGGTAGCTCGAGCGCACAAGAGGCCCACTTTCCACAAATCGAAAGCCCTTTTCTAAACCAATGGCCTTGAACTCCTTGAATTTCTCTGGATGCACAAAGTCAGATACAGGTAAATGAGCTTTTGTAGGCTGTAAATATTGACCAAGCGTAAGCACATCACACTGCACACTCCTCAGGTCATCCATGGTCTCTAGCACCTCATGATCAAGCTCTCCTAACCCAAGCATGACACCTGATTTGGTGCGCAGACCTGCTCTTTTTGCACGGAATAGGACTTCAAGGCTTCGATCATATTTAGCCTGAACCCGGACCTTCTTGGTCAACCGGCGCACCGTTTCCAAATTATGGGAGAGGATATCTGGCTTTGCCTCAAGGACAATCTCCAAATTGTGCCATTCCCCCTTAAAGTCAGGGATTAACGTCTCCATTTTGGTTTCAGGACAACGCCTGCGGATAGAATTAATGGTCTTAGCCCAGGTCTCCGCCCCTCCGTCTTTCAAGTCATCCCGATCCACCGAAGTAATCACACAATGCTTCACCTCCATAAGCTCTACGGAGCGCGCTACACGAGCCGGTTCAAAAACGTCCACCTTGTCAGGTCTACCAGTAGCTACATTACAAAATCCGCAAGATCGTGTACAGGTATTGCCCAAAATCATGAACGTGGCGGTTCCAGCCCCCCAACACTCACCCATATTCGGGCAATTTCCACTTTGACAGATCGTATGCAGGCCATGCTCACTTACAATTTCGCGCACGCGCCTATAACTTTCTCCAGTGGGCAACTTAACCCTAAGCCAAGAAGGCCGACGTTTGGGTCGATTCTCAACAAGATTTGATTCACTCATCGGGTATACTTCTTACCAAGCTGAGCCGCGAAATAGAAACCTATGAAAACTCGCTTATTGATGTTGTCAGTAAGCGACGGATCACCGGCGATCGGCGGGTCAGGGTCAAATGCTAAGATGGGTATCCTGTTAGCGTATGCATCAACTGACACACCCACCTCTAACGCGCGTAACCCTGCATTCTCAGAATCGTACTCAAAATTGAAGCCAAAACGACCAAATAAGCCCGGCTCCACACTAAGCTCTCCAAGCCCTTTGAAAAAGCTGGAACGGCCGAATATATTATCTACGAAGTGCAGATCAGGGTCGTAACGCTCATCAGCAATAAAATCGAACGGGAAGCCTCTTTCTGGATCTCCATTGTCATTGAATCGGAATCCAATCTGCAGGTAAACCGGCTTAATGAGGGCCAGTGAAGGGCCTACATTCCAGATGTAATTGACTTCCACGCCACTTTTTCGAATCTTATCTGTTATCTGAACTTTCTGCCCGAAACTGGGTCGAAAAAGCAACACACTATTTAGTTTGCCGAAAAAGTAACCTCGTGAATCTTCAAAAAAAGGATTGAAGCTCTTAATCTCCTTTGGATGCTTCAAACCAACGATCTCGGCTTGCAGCAAGCTTCGTTTTTTACTTGTCTTGTAAATTCCATGCACGAACTGAAGACCCCAACCTTCGTTATGGATAACCACCCCCCCTGCAATTTCCTTTGAGTAGAGTGTTCGATCGCTGTCCAGCAACGCTTGCTGGCCAATTGCAGCGAAGGCAGCAATCAAAGAAATCAGTATACTTAAAATGAATCGGAACATTCTCTACAAAGGTACAAAAAGGGAACGTTACCTTTAGGGCATAAGTTGTATGACGACTTTCGACTTACAATACAAGGGCGCCCTTCGCACAGAAGCGGTGCATCTAGGATCAGGAGAGGTGCTAATGACAGATGCACCTGTTGACAACAACGGTAAAGGAGAATCGTTCTCACCTACCGATTTACTAGCAACTTCATTAGCAACGTGCATGATTACCGTAATGGGAATCCATGCTGAGCAGAATTCGTTACCCTTTACTGGGGTTCAAGCAAGAGTATTGAAGCAGATGGCAAGTGCGCCAAGACGGGTAGATAAGATAGAGGTAATGCTGGAGATAGAGGGAGAAGGGCTTGACAAGGAACAGCGCAGCGCATTAGAACGCGTTGCCAGAAACTGTCCTGTTGCAAAAAGCCTCTCCCCAGAAGTGAACCAACTGATAACGATTCAATTCCGATGAACCGTTAAACAAATGTCGAATCAGCTATTCACCTGCTCAGCAGGCACATCATTCGATTGCCCGTAAGCTGGACATGATTTAGCAGAGCTACATGATGAGAACATCATACTAGCCAGTCCAAAGGCTAAAAATACTAAAACCACTTTTTTCATCTTTCGATCTATTTTCGTCCTATAGCGTCAAAGCAGTGTAAAGCTATGTCTTTATACTACTAACTGGAAAAAATTGTTTCAACAACCGGATCGTCAATTACTACACGCATGAGCAAACCGATTCCTGATAGTCCTAACGCAAAAAACACGCCAAGAATTGAATCGGGATGGCTAAAAATCTTATCGACAGAATTTGAAGCCTCTTATTTTCAGGAACTTAAGCAGTTTCTAATACAGGAACGCCAACGCCATACCGTATTCCCCAAGGGAGCTGACATCTTTGCTGCATTCAACGCTACACCCTTCCATGCGGTACGTGTGATCATTATAGGACAAGACCCGTATCATGGGCCGGGTCAGGCTCACGGGCTATCCTTCTCGGTACCAGAAGGGCAGGCTATTCCTCCTTCTTTGCGCAATATCTACAAGGAATTGGCTGTTGATCTAGGTATGGAGGTACCCAAGCACGGTAACTTGGCTTCTTGGGCGAAACAAGGAGTTTTGCTGCTAAATGCCACATTAACCGTTCGTGCACATGAAGCAGGTAGTCATCAAAATAAGGGGTGGGAGCAGTTCACTAACGCTGCCATCAGCCATTTGAGCCAAAAAAAAGAAGGTCTCATTTTCCTGCTTTGGGGTCGTTTTGCTCAAGCAAAGGAGAGTTTGATCGATGCCAACAAGCATTATCTGCTCAAAGCCCCACACCCTTCCCCACTCTCCGCGTCTCGAGGTTTTTTTGGATGCAAACACTTCTCAGAAGTGAACAACATACTGGAAGGTCAAGGAAAAAAGCCCATCAATTGGTCTATTGAATGAGATTGCTGTTGCTTATACCCTTGTTAGCCTTATCCCTCCAATCCCTGGGGCAAGATCGATTATTGGAGATACGCAGCCATACCAAATTGCCGCGCGGCATAAACAAGAGCTACAAAGCCTCCACCAACGCCAAGCTTAATAGAACTAAATCCTCCATTATCAACGACCTGCTGCGAAGCGGTTACATGGAAGCTTCTTTTGATAGTTGCATTACTGCGGATAACAAAAGCAGTTGTGTCCTACATGTAGGCAAGCAGTACAAATGGGCGGCCCTTAGAGCTGGCAATATGAATCGCGAAATTGCCAGTCAAGCTGGCTTTCGGGAGAAGATCTATCGAGACGAGCCGATAAGTCCGTTTCAGTTAGCCGACCTGATGGAAGATATCCTCTCGTACTTTGAGGACAATGGTTACCCATTCGCTTCGGTGCAGTTAGACAGTCTCGAAGAATCAACTGAAGGTATTCGGGCTTCGTTGGATATCGATAAACGGTTCTTGGTAAAGCTAGATAGTGTGGTGATCAAAGGGGATTGCAAAACAGCACCCATACTTATCCAAGAACAGATAGGTATTAACGAAGGCGACCTGTACAACGAAAGCAAGATCCTTCAAATAGAAAAACGCCTAAAAGAATTGTCATTCGTACGAAGCAAGCGAAAACCATACGTGCTGTTCGGAGAAAAGAGCACCAAACTGTATCTCTTTCTTGAGGACAAGAAAGCCAGTTCCATTACCGGTATCGTTGGCTTACTCCCGGATGAAGAAACCGGGC
>CAZPEQ010000070.1:0-9372 GCA_964585605.1 uncultured Weeksellaceae bacterium
ACGCCCTTTGCCTTGGTCTCTGAAGATGCCTTTTTGTGCTCAGCAATGATCACCAAATTAGGATCGCTTACCGTAAGGCGAGGATCCTGAGAAGGGGTCTTCTTCATTCCGCGTGTGATCATGAAACGCACATGTACGTCTGTATGCATTTTGTTGGCTGCAAGGGTGCGTTCGATCTCGCCAATGAGCTCTTGACGACTCATCTTGAGGTCAAGCCCTATAGCCGCGGCTGAGCTCCATAATCGATCTAAATGAAGGTCTATAAAGGCCAGTTTGCCTTCGTAAAGTCGGCAAGCTTCCCAAATGCCATCACCCACCAAATATCCGCTATCAAAAACCGAGATCTTCGCATCTGCACGAGGCAGTAACTCACCGTTCACATAGATCAATACCTCTGCGTTACGCTGATCAGGTTCAGCATTATGTGTACCGTGTGTCATGTACTAATGCACTGCTCTAATGTGATGTGTGATCCCGTTGAACGAGACTTGGTCACCTACTTTCTTCCCAAGGAAGGAAGCCGCTAAGGGAGCTGCTGCTGAGATCACCATGACGGCCTCGTTGCCCACATTGACCTTGCCCAAAGGTGCGGCAATGAACACATACATGGTAGCCGTTTCGATCAGACTACCTGACCTGACCACAGTCGTTTCGCTTTCGATATTCACGTTGTTCAACGCATGCTGGGTTTGACTTAAACCCGCTAAAGCTTGATCGATCTTGCCTACTTCTTGCGCAGTCATTTCCCGACTGGTTTCATGCTTGTCACCTGCGGAGCTCTTCGTTTCGCCCTGCTGTGCAGCCTGTAACCGCGCAAGCTGTTTTTCTAATGTCACACGCTTTTCGTCAATAAGTGTTAAGCACGCTTCGCGCAACTGAGCCTTTTTGATCAACGCTCAATAATGAATTGCCTGCTACCTAATAATTCCCCTTCGGCCTTTACTTCAACGGCGTAAAAGCCAGGTTCCAATGTGGTGACGTCTGATTCATAGGTAAAGCCGTCGGTGAGGTGTGCGTGATCGATCAAGGCGACTTTTCCTGTGGCGTCGTAATAGGTAAAATAGACGAGACCCGAGCCATCCAGGTCACCACTGATCGTCAACTTGTCTTGGGCGGGAACAGGGAATAACCTCAAGTTGTAGGGGTCTTCGTCAACAAGATCAGCAACGCTGACCACTCCTGTACCTACTGCGAATGCATATTGCCCACGCAGAAGTACATCGATCACAATGGATCCGACCCGGTCAGCGGGGTTACCAATAGTGACCGTATAGTCTGGGTAGATTTTCCAAGGCTGCTGCGCATTCTCGCGGTACACCAAACGAATATCACTCTCGGGAACACCACTGAACATATCAAAGTCAATGTCTCCAGCGCTTCCTCCGTCGTATTGCAGACGTGCACTGAACTCGCTACCCGATGGCCAGTTTCCTTGAACATTCCAATAGTGTGTTGGGCTTACCAGATCAATACCGAAGTCGACCAAGTCGGTGGAGGGGCCTGCATGCATATGTTCAACACGTACTGAAGTTGTATCGATAACGACATCTGCAAAGAAGCGCATATCTACATAGGGCAGGAGCGAAGGAAGGAAAACCCCAGGAACGATCGAGAATTCGTAGTCCAATTCGCTTAGGTTCAAACGTTGCTTGCCGTTCAAGATGAAGTAGCTTGGTTCAAACGCACACTCAAGGGATTCGGGTGTGAATTCATCACTCAATACCAAGCTGTAGTCTTGGCGTTGCTCATTCAGTCCAACAATGGTGAAGTCAATAGGAACCTGCGTATGGAAATGATCCGCATTATTCAACAATTGGCGGAACAGCAGATCAACTTTGAAAGTGCCTAGGGAATCCCAAACGTTGACATCGTCTACGGTAAAGGTGCTGTAACCCGGCTGAAAGATCCAGTCGTCGAAGTATGGCGTCATATCATAACCTGTTATCGCCGTGATACTATCCCTGAACTGCTCAGGCGTAAAATGGCCTTCACCCAATAGAGCTTGCAAGCCGTGCATGGCATCTCGGAACAAGGTGTCTCCTAAGTAACCGCGCATATTGTGCATCATCGCAGCGCCCTTGAAATAGGTATGCGTGCCATAGATCTCCGGGTCTGGTGTGGGGCTTAAGGGGTTGTAACCGTTATCATTGACGTGGGCGGCTTCAAGAATGAACAGCAGGTTGTCCTTAACCATGTCCACGAAACGGTCTTGACCAGATATCCACTGCTCGGTAAGGTGTTGACTGTATTCGGCAGGTCCTTCCTTCATCCACATATCGTTATGGTTGAACGGAGTCAAATGATCACCCCACCAGAAATGCCCTAGTTCATGTGCTAGCAATTCGCGGTTGGCTTGCATGGTGTTGGACGTCATGAATGAGGGGAACGCGATATTCTCCGGTATTTCCAACGCACCATCAGTAGTTAAGGTGAATCCTACCCGATCATATGGGTTAGGTCCGTACCAGTACTCGCAGGCATCAATGGCACCCGGAATATCTACCATACGTGCCTCCATATCATTGATGTTATTGGCAAATCCTTGAAGGCGTATGGGCACTTGACCATAGGCACCTTGATGTACCGTATCGCGGATTACGTAATTGGCGGCTGCAATAGCAGATGCATAGGTGGGAACAGGGTGCATGAATTCAAAAGAGCGCAATACCGTATCACCTTGCAGGGTCGTTTCCCCTAGGAAGTCACCTTGACACCATGCCTTACGCCCTTGCCCGCTGATCACGTGGTAGCGATACGTGGCTCGTTCCACAAAAGAGTCAAAACAAGGGTACCAAACCTTACCGAAATTCGGCGGCACGGTGGTGAGTCCTATACCTAAGTTGTAAGCAATGCCTCCCTCAAAATAAAACCCGCCCCAATTGGGGTCACGGTGTGGTGAACCTTGGTAATACACGTGAACATCGGCAGAGTCTCCTTGGTTGAGCGTGTTAGGAAAGTCAACAAGAAGGATCTGCCCATCGTGCGTGAAGGTCGCACTGTTACCATCTACGAACACGGAGTCTACGGTTAATTGGAAGAGATCTAAGCGCACATGATTCAATCCATTCATCTTAGGTACCAGCGTTACCACGGTATTGGCATCTAAGTGTTTCCCATTGAAGTTCGTAACGTCCAGCGAAATTTCGTAGTGGATGATGTCGAACGTATCGCTGCGCGCAATGCTGGCATTGATCATGGCCCGGTCTGCCGAGGTGAGCACTGGTTGTTTCTTATTCCCACCATGTGAAATGTAGCAGCCATGTTTATCTGGCTGAGCTACTAGGCTGAGAATGAACAAGGTGCAGAAAGAGAAAAAGAGTCCACGTAGATTCATATTCGCTTAAGTTGTAAGTGTGAAAATAGAGCATAAGGAGCAGTATTTTGCTAGAAAGGAACCTTAAATACGCCCAGCTAGAGGAATCTTGACCTAATATCAGGAGTCGGGATCATGCACGTACTGCGCTTTCCAAACAGACGATAACGGTTTTTGGCCATGAATCGGTAAACGCCATCGCGAAGTATGCAAGGGAGAAAAATGAAGAGGTAGAAGAAATTCCAAGGCACGCCTAGGTCACGCAGTACGTTCAGCGCCGCAGTTGACCGTTGAAGTAATTGACCATGGCGCAGGTAAATGAAGCTATCATAGCCCTCAGGAGCAATGGGCATTCCAAGTAGTTCAGTCGCAATATCAGACTGTAACGCAGCGAACTTGAACTTTTTTTGGCGGTCAAAACGCAGAATGAACTGAACACTGCCGTTGCACAGGTTACAAACGCCGTCAAAGAGAATGATGTGTTGGTGTTCAGCCACGTTTACAAAGATCGGTAGAAAGGGCATACAAAAATACGCCCCCTCCGGTAAGATGAAGGGGGCGCTAAGCCAAGCTATGAGTGCTCCTTGTTGCGTTGACCAGAACAGGTCTTTGGATACTTGACTCTACTACCTAAACGTGTATTTCGCACTCAACGTATCTGGCCAAACAGCATAGGCATGTTAAATTTTCTGAGCCCAACTTCAGCCGGTGTATAAACCACTGGCCCCGGGATCACTTCCTCATCCTCTTTTTCTTCCTCTTGTTCCTCCGGTTCCAATGTGCTCTCTTCCCACGTGGCGCGTGGCATCACGTTCGGGACTTCTTCCGGCGAGACTGCATTGCTGAGCCCTCGTTTGGTCATGGTCCAGGTGTGTCCCATCATTTTATGATCACGGGTGTCGAATACATTGTCAATGTCGTAGATCACATCAATCGAACTTTCATCTAAGTAGATCGCCTTGCCAATGGGCACTTGCAGGGTAAAGCGCAATGCTTGTGCCCTGAACTTGTCTTCCACCGGAATACTGAAGTAGGGTGCAATGCTAAGTGTATTGCCATTTTGTTCAAGGAAATGATCAATATTCTTCGCCCGTTGCCTAGCCTCTTTGGAATTACTTCCATGACCAAGTTGCACACATTTGAGGTGAAAGAGTGTATCGGGACTTTGCTCTGTATCGAACTGAACGAAATCCATATAGGCAACTCCTCCATCGATCTTGATCCCATTCGGGCCATCACCATGGTAATCTCCTCCGAAATGTTCGTCGGGTGCTGCGCTTATAGTGAGCACCTCCCCTAAAGGCTGCTCAATTTCTATTGTTGAGCGCACCTTTACTTCTTTTCGGAAGTCGAAGCCAAGTTGACTTCCTATGACCCCGGTTACGATCAGTGCCATGATCCAGATGGGCAATAAGAGATACGGCCATCTACCTACTCGCTTATCCTTCCGAAGTAAACGAAGTCCTGCTGCTAGTAACCAAATAGCGGGTACCAATATGCCTGCGATCACTGCAGCTGCCATCCAAAAAGCTTGTGATGAGCTTTCGAATATCATGCTGGACATTTGGCGAATATTGCCGCCTTGCATGAGGTCTAACCCATCCCAAACGAAATTGAATTTGCCTACCGTTAGCACCAGTATTCCGGTTAAGATGACGGTTGCGAACACCACGAAAAAGAAACCGAAGATCTTTCCAATAGCCTTGAATAAGTATTGGAATGTGTCGCCGAGGAAGCTAAAGAACCGATCCACTCCATTTCCCGGCTTACCGGAGCGGACTTCCTTTCCCAAGTTCTCTGCCTTGGAAGCGAATTTCTTAGCACCTCTTTCAACGGCGTCTACACCGTCCTCGAACATGCGTTTGATGTTATCGACCGTAACCGCTTCACCGCGCATTTCGAGCTTTTCGGCGTTCGTTGTTGCTTTGGGTACAATGATCCAAGCAATGATGTACGCGATCAACGGTAAGCCAAGGAATAGGCTAAGGATCAACAAGAGTCGAAGGGTGAGTACTGAGGTGTCGAAGTAAGCTGCAATACCACTCATTACGCCACCTAACCAGCGGTCATCAGGGTCTCGGTACAATTTGCGATTTCCACGCTCCTTACTTTGACGAGAATCCGTTCTCTGTTTTGTATGCTCCTCCTCATCGAGGTAGTCCTCAGGTGAACCCATGGTTTGGATCACTTCGCCTACATCAATGGTGGTTACAACCTCGCTTGCGCTGCGCTTATTCTCCAGAAAAAGTTCCGCGATCCGCCCTTCTATATCGGCTATGATCTCATCCGCATCTGGCGATCCGTCGAATTTTCCGCGGATACTGTTCAGATACGCGTTCAGTTGTTCATACGCATCCTCCTCTATATGGAAGACCGAACCGCTGATGTTAGCTGTTATCGTCTTTTTCATCTTAGTAGCTTCTTGCCCTTGGTTGTCTTTGTTACTGCTTTGGAAAGGTCTTGCCAGGTTTGGTCAAGTTCTCCGAGGAATGCCTGACCTACTTCTGTGAGTTTATAGTACTTGCGTGGTGGGCCTGATGGACTTTCTTCCCATCGGTATTCCAGTAATCCCGCATTCTTTGATCGCGTTAGGAGTGGATAGAGTGTACCCTCTACTACAATGAGCTTGGCCTCTTTCAATTGCTTCAGAATGTCTGAAGGGTAAGCTTCGCCTTGCGAGAGTATAGAGAGTATGCAAAACTCCAGTACCCCTTTGCGCATTTGTGCTTTTGTGTTTTCAACGTTCATTGTTTCTACATCACCTAGTAGTGAACAGTACAAAGATATATCTATAGGATTGAACTATGCAATACATAGTACTATAAATTGTATGAGCGGTTCCGGAGATTGACAAGAGGAAGTAGAGGCGGACGTTCCTCTTACGCCTTGGTGATTGCCAAAATGATCAAGGGCTGATGGCAGCAACGACTAGGTTGAAATAGTAAGGGATACGGCGAGTCGGCAAAAGTCGTGAATAGAAAAACCCCGACACATGCCGAGGCTTTTCTGATGTACATAACCCAAGACCATCCAACCCTTGCAGCGGCCATTTAGGATGATCGGTGGGTCATGTCATTACTCTAGTATTATGCTTACATCTCTTGGCCTTTCTACCGTGTAACGGAATTCTACCTCCTGTTTCGTACTGGGCGCCAACTCCAAATCCCAGGTTAATCTGCCTGCTTTCTTGGAGTGCTGTGCACCACTATCCTTGGTCAAGGAGACTTCAATGTTCTCTGCGTTAGATACGGGTATCTGATCCTCCAACTTGAGTGTGATCGGCGAAGTCTTGTTGTTGCGCACCTCGATTCGCCATTCCCGACTGTCCTTGCGTACCGTGCTCAAGAATTGTTTTTTACTGCCTGTTTTAACGCGTGTTCGTTGCACCCGAACTGCTTCATCAACGCCTAAAGAAATAGCCAACGTGTCATCAGCGAAGCTGGGGTCAATGGCGGTCTGTCCTACAAAAGTTCCTTCAAAGTATACGTTGGCATTGCCTTCTAGCAGGTCTAACTCTTCCCAATCAACGATGCGAGCAGTTAGGTATACGCGCGAGTCAATTTTAGGTGAACAGGCATATTCGTATTCGACATTGAGTTCATGCCCGCTCAGGTGAACCACATATTCCTGTCCATTGGCAGGAATGGAGTAAGGCAGCTCCGCCGTGAATCGCACGTTGGTTGGGCTATAAGCTGCGCGTATGGCTGTATATTCATTAGCAGCCTCAACTACCTTGGCACTGCCTCTTCCCGCTCTGTTTTTCTTGAACTTGGTTCTGGATCGAGAAGTGCCAGAGAGTAAACCGATGTTTTGGGCGTCAATTCTGCTCACCGATGAATTCGCTCTCGCTCCTCGGATCTCAACCGAACTTAACTCCACACTTGCGGCATTCAGGTACACGTTCATCACCGGGTTACTAACGTTAAGGACCGTACGTTGATAGCCAACGAAGGTGTATTCGAGCGTGCGCGAGTTGTTGGGTATAGCTAAGCGATACCGGCCATCAAAGTCTGTTGTGGTTCCTGAACTCGTACCTGTGATCAGCACGTTCACAAAAGGGAGGGCTTCTCCTGTTGCGGCGTCGATCACTTGGCCTGATACTTCTTTTACCCTTGGGTCATACCCTTGTTTCAATAGCCAATTATTTGGCCCGTTAGCAGAAGTTTGTGCAGGTGCAGGGCGTCGAGCAGGTGGCGGTGGCGGTGTAATAGCCCCAA
Organism: uncultured Weeksellaceae bacterium; assembly: GCA_964585605.1. Lineage (GTDB taxonomy): Bacteria > Bacteroidota > Bacteroidia > Flavobacteriales_F > PHOS-HE28 > CAZPEQ01. The sequence continues at coordinate 7,531 of CAZPEQ010000070.1, forward strand.
TGATCCATGGAGCTAGGGCAGGTTTACTGTAGTTCTGTTGTGGCTTTCCTGTGCTTAGTGTAAGCGTTACATCTTTCCAATCTTCACCCGTTTGCTGAAAAACCTTGGCTTGGTAGTCCAGTTGAATAGGTTCGCTGATCGTATTGACCCGCGCATCGTAAAAGGGAGACCAACCTGCTTGCTTACTTTGGTAACTGATGCGGAAGGAGGCCTTGGTGGGTTTACTGGTCACCGCGATCACGTGTAGCTCGAGCCAACGTTCTATTTCCACCCGTTGCACCTTGTTGCGTTCCAGTTGAAGTTGATTGATCTCCTCGGTCAATTGCTGCTTTTCATTATTCAGGGTAAGTAGGGTGCGGTGCAATTCAAGGTATCGAGTGCGAAGTAAGGTGGCGGCCTTCTCCAATCTATCCACGTCCACGCCGTCGGTTGTGCTCTTAAAGTCGCTGTTCTGCTGGAGCAAATTTTCTTCGCGTTGGTAAATAGCTATTCGTCCGTCGATCTCCTGTATCTGCTTTTGCTTTGCACTGATCGTGACCTCACTTGCCTTTATGTCAATGCTGGGGTGGAGTTCTGCTTTGTTCAAGGTGTCGTTCCGATAAGTGAAATAAGAAGACTGGATCTTCAGGTCTCCAGTGGCGTTGAATTGGATCTGATCTCGATTCAAGTGTACCGGAAGATCCGTGAATTGCACGTGGCAAGTTCCTTTTGGGAGTTGAGTTTTGCCCGTTCGCTCTACTTGAGCACCACTTTCGTAGATGGTGACATTCTTGATCGTAGTAGCTACGGTTATAGGTTTCTGTGCAAAGAGTCCTACGGCGGAGAGTAAGAATAGGGTGTTGAATAAGGTTTTCATGGCTGCTGTATTTGCTAATTAGATGCAGGGGAAGGTCAGATTACATAATCACCTTTCTGTTAAATTCAGGTTATGTGTTAAAACACTGTGAGCATCTAATACTGCCCTGTAGACAAGGCTTTTCGCACTGTAAAGCCTGAACTCCTATTTTTGAACCCCTGTCGCCCAATTCGTGCATACGACCATCATCATAACCCTGCTGGCACTGGCCATTTTTATTTGGTTCATTGTCTCCGTTCCGTACTTGGAAATGAAGTCCTATGTAGATGGCCTTTCTCCGGACGGAGAGGTGGAACGATTTGACGCAGTCCGTTATGCAGCAGCTCAGTGGAAAGGCAAATTGGTATCTGTAGGATTCGTGTTAGGAGCAATTGGGCTGTTCTTTAGTTCGCGAAAGAAAAAGCGATCACAGCCTGGCGTGCAAGGTATTCTCGCTGATTGGCGAAAAACTTGGAATAAACTGTTCAAACGTTCGTCAAAAGCACACTTATACACCGTAGGGCTAATCATCCTTGTAGGCGTCATTCTGCGTGCTATGATGCTCAGCCTGCCCATCATGTATGACGAGGCTTTTACCTATACCTACTTTGCGTGTAAACCCCTACAAGTCATTGTAAGTGATTACTCTTATCCCAATAACCACATTTTTCATACGCTTTTGGTCAAATTGTCTACGTCGCTCTTCGGGGTAGGGTTGATTCAGTTGCGCTTACCGGCCTTTATCGCCGGCGTTTTATGCCTTCCTGCTGTTTACATTTTCACACGTGCCATGTTCAACCGCTACATAGCGCTTACCGCCTTGGCCTTGGCCGCGGCGGTTGGAGGGCTGGTTGAATTCAGCGCAATCGCTAGAGGTTACAGTATAACTTGGTTGTGCATGTTGATCGGATTGATGCTCGCACGTCATTTGATCAAAACCAATAATTCAGCTACTTCGATCTTGCTCGGCATGATATGCGCCCTTGGCATGTGGACGGTGCCAACTA
>CAZPEQ010000071.1:0-9320 GCA_964585605.1 uncultured Weeksellaceae bacterium
ATCTATTAATTTCGCGTTCCTTTTAGATGATCCCGAATCATACAGCCCAAACGATTAAAGAAGCCGCTCGCGTTGACGAGGTGGTAGGCCATTTCGTTGAGCTCAAAAAGAAGGGATCTCGCTTCCTAGCCTGTTGCCCTTTCCACAACGAGAAAACGCCTTCTTTCAACGTTACGCCCAGCATGGGCATATACAAGTGCTTCGGTTGCGGTAAAGCGGGTGACTCGGTCAGTTTCTTGATGGATCATGAGCACATGACCTACGTAGAAGCCTTGCGCTGGCTGGCCAAATTGTATCACATAGAAGTGGTTGAGCAAGAGGCAAGTCCTGAGCAAAAACAGGAACAGAACGAGCGCGAAAGCTTGGCCATTGTCCAAAATTTCGCTGCGCGTTGGAGTCAGGAACAGTTATGGGATAGTCCAGAAGGGAAGCAGATCGGCCTCAGTTATTTCCGTGAGCGTGGCATGACGGATGAGACGATCCGAAAATTTCAATTGGGCTATGTACCTACAAGTGGCAGTGCCTTCGTTAATGCTGCCAGGCAGGCCGGGTATCAGGACGAGCTGTTGGTCAAAGCAGGCTGGATCAAAGTGAATGAAGATGGGCGCGCTTGGGATTTCTTTCAAGGCCGGGTAACCTTCCCCATTTTTAGCCTGAGTGGGCAAGCAATTGCCTTCGGCGCCCGAACCCTGCGCACAGACAAGAAGTTGGCCAAGTACTTCAACAGTCCTGAAAGTCTGCTCTACTATAAGAGCAAAGTGCTTTATGGGATTTATGCTGCGCGCAAGGCCATCGTTGAGAAAGATACCTGTTACTTGGTCGAGGGGTATACCGATGTGATCGCACTGCACCAAGCCGGCATTGAGAATGTGGTGGCTAGTTCAGGTACTTCCCTAACGGTGGATCAGGTTCGTTTGATCAAGCGTTACTCTCAGAACGTGACCATTCTGTACGATGGCGACCCGGCTGGTTTAAAAGCGTCTCTTCGCGGAATTGATATCGTGCTTTCCGAGGGTATGAACGTGAAGGTGGTGCTCTTCCCTGAAGGTGAGGATCCCGATTCTTTTGCGCGAGCACATGAGCCACATGAGGTACTTGACTACCTTGAAACGCAGGCCAAAGACCTGATCGTTTTCAAGACAAGTCTGCTGCTTGAAGAGGCACAAGACGATCCTGTTAAAAAGGCGGCACTGATCCACGATATTGTCGGATCCATTGCCCAGATACCCGATCACGTGTTGCGCTCTTTGTACGTAAAGCAGTGCAGTGACATACTAGAGATCGGGGAACAGGCCTTGCTCAGCGAGTTGAACAAGGTGCTGCGCAAAAATCACCGAAAGGAATATGCACGACACGAGGAGTTGCCTGAACCGGTGGAGTATAGTGAACCTCTTGCGCCATTAGAACAGCTTGAACCAGCGGGCACTATGCCTCAGGAGAAAGACCTGTTACGCATGCTGATCAACTATGGGAGTGAAACGATACTTGCCCCAGTGAGCGAGGAGCCGGACGCGCCAATTGAGGAAATGACGGTGTGCGAACTGATGTTCGAAATGCTGGCTTTGGATGGCATTAAGTTCAACGACCCGATCATGGCCGAGATCTATCTGGACATGCGGCACCGCTCAAACTTGGGCGAGGTGGCCAACGCAGCTTACTATACCACACATGAGAACGAGTCGTGGCGAACTGTTGCCATTGAACTGCTCTCTGAAAAACACGAATTGAGCTCCAATTGGTTAGAGCGGCACAAGATCCATGTTGTTCGCGAAAAAGACAGACTGCTGGCAGCTGTTGAAGAGGGCGTACATATTCTAAAAGAACGTCGTGTGGATCGCATGTTGTCAGAGTTGCAGGAAGAAATGCGTGAGGTCACCGATGAAACGGAGATCAAACTGTTGATGCATACCCAGATCAGATTAATGGATGCTAAAAAAGCACTTGCCAAATACACCGGGCGCGTTGTTGTTGGATAAAACACAAAGTGGAATGAAGAAGTGGTTATGTGTCGTTGTCATTTTGCTTTCCTTTCAAGTAGGTCTATCTGCACAACAGATCAACGAGCTTGAATTCACAGGCCTGAAACGCACGAAAGAAAAATTCCTGCGCCGATTGGTGAAGGTAAAGATCCCTGCGCCTTTTGATTCGTTGACCGTGGCAACGGACATCGAACGGCTCAAACGGCTACCGGGAATAGCCAGTGCATCACACGAGGTCACCCCTCTAGCAGATGGCTCTTCCAAACTTACTTATGCGGTCGTGGAGAACTTTACGATCATTCCTGGTGCACAGGTCTTTACTGCGAATAACGGAGAATTTGCGTTCCGCCTGGCCTTATTCGAGTTTAATTTTTTGGGTAATAATCAGTTGTTGGGGGCATTCTACCAGCGTGATGTCTTTGACTCTTTCGGTGCATTTTATAACCACCCTTTTCTGTTCAGCGATAAGCTCGGCATACAATTCAGTTACCAGAACCGTACGTCGCAGGAACCAGTCTTCTTTTCCAATGGGGATAAGGATTATCGATTCCAAAGTAAAGTGATCGAAGGTGCTGCCTTGTTCTTTCCTAACTTCCACAATGAAGCCGAATTGGGAGTAAGTCTGGTTGATGAATCTTATGATTTCATCGGAGAAGAACCTATTCCCGGTGCGCCTTTTTCATTACAAGCTGATAAACTATCGGTTCGAGCACTTTATCGCTATGTTGATGTTGACATTGATTATCAATATTTTGATGGGATCACGAGTGAGTTCACTGGACAATATTTTGGATTTCAGCGCGGTAGCGAACAAGCCGAAATTTTTCTCGATGATTTCCTTTCTCTGCGTAATGATGTATTGTATTACAAGAAGGTGAAGACAAAGGGAAATTGGGCCAGCCGACTGCGACTGGGCGCTTCTTTGGGGAATCTAGATTCTCCCTTTGCGCCCTTCACCTTGGACAATCAGCTGAATATTCGTGGTGTGGGCAATACCGTGGATCGGGGGATCGCTGCTGTTGTGTTCAATACAGAATACCGACATACTTTCTATGAGAAAGGGTGGTTCGCCTTCCAAGGTAATGCCTTTATAGACGCAGGTACCTGGCGCAATCCGGGAGAGGAATTTTCAGAACTATTCTCCGGAAGAAACACACGCTTGTACCCTGGCTTGGGTGTTCGTTTTGTACACAAGACGATCTTTAACGCAGTCTTCCGCTTAGACTATGGTTTTGGTATTGGCGACAATGCCACGCAAGGTCTGGTGTTCGGTATTGGGCAATATTTTTGAGTTAAGCACCATATAGGTGCACTACTCTGTGTTCCTGCATGTAGGCCTACGTGTTGATTCAGTACCCCTAACCGATCAACGATCCCGTGCAAAACAACAAGCAAACACATATCACTGCAATCAATAGGGCTATTACCCATTGTCTCTTTTCTTGTTTCTTCTCTCTTCTGATCTGTTCCTTGATCTCCGCCATCACTTCTGGTGTTGCCTCTTTCAAGTATTCAGGATTAACTCCATTGGTATAATGCAGGTCGGCTTGGTCATATATCGTTGTTCTACGCGATCGCTTATTCCGTTTTAAGGAAGCGATCATCGCTGATACAAAACCACTAGAACTCATAGTATTAAACTACAAGCAAGTTGGTGGTCACGGTCTGAAAATGGGATGGACGGTAAGCGCGCAGAATCTTTTACGGCGCTACACCTACGTCGTTATCAAATCATCAGGGCTTATTTGCGACCCCTATCGTTCTCTCGTCTACCACACCTTCTTCAACCGTGCGTGCAACCTCCAACTCTACAACGCCCGGCTTAATGTCTTTCACATTGAGCTGTATGTTCCGTTGCCCACGCCACTCATTGATCTCAACGACATACAGTATCGAGAAAGGTTGCCCATTTGCAATGACATCCTTCATGGGGCCTTGCTTGAAGGCAATGGCCGATACGAATTCATTGGCATTCGCATCACGCACCGAGAACTTTAAATGATCCGAACCTACCAATTGGACGTCGGCAGCAACAACACCCGCTGACATGAAGGTCGGGCGCATATTCTGCGGGCCAAACGGCGCCATCGCATCAATGATATTCACAAAGCGGTGCGAGATCTGCCCTATGCTCAGTGCCATATCAATACTTACCTCGGGCAGGCGTAGCTCGGCTGGCATCGTCTGCTTGACGTAGGCTTCGAAGCGGGTTCTAAAGGGTTCAATGTTCTCTACCTTCATGGTAAGGCCTGCTGCATATTTGTGACCTCCGAAGCGCTCGAGTAAATCACTACACGCATCTATTGCTTCATATACGTTATAGCCCTTGACCGAGCGAGCCGAGCCCGTTGCCATGCCCTTATTCTCAGCCAGAATTATGGTAGGTTTATAGTGATGTTCGATAACCCGTGAAGCCACAATACCGATTACACCTTTGTGCCAATCTGCCTTGAAAAGTACGGTGCTGAGCTTGGTTTCATGACCAGGCGTTTCTTCCAACATCCGCAAGGCCTCATCGGTGATCTCAGAATCCAGGTCTTTGCGTAACGCATTATTATGGTCGATCTTCAAACCAATTGAACGTGCCGCATTCTGATCATTCGCCAGCATCAATTCAACGGCTTGATGCGCATGTTCTATGCGACCAGCTGCATTAATACGAGGACCGATCATGAACACTAGATCGGTTATGCTCAATTTCTCTTTCCGCGTATTCGCCAATTCAACCAAGGTTCGAAAACCACGTCTTGGTTGGGTATTGATACGTTCCAGACCCAGGTTGCACAGCACACGGTTCTCCCCTGTTAACGGAACAATATCACAACCAATAGCCAAAGCGACCAAATCCAGGTATTCCGTCAGTGCTTCAGTTGGCATATCCATGTTACCAGCGAGGGCGGTGATCAGCTTAAACCCTATACCACAACCACAAAGCTCCTTGTACGGGTAGGCACAATCGGGCCGCTTGGGATCCAGCACAGCCACTGCTCCAGGCAATACGGCACCCGGCGTATGGTGATCGCAAATGATCATATCAATGCCTAAGTCTTTTGCGTAGTTGACCTGATCCACCGCACGAATACCACAATCAAGCGTGATGATGAGCGTAACATCATCTTGTTTCGCTTTATCAATACCCACGGTTGAAACCCCATATCCTTCCGCATAGCGATCAGGTATGTAGAACTGAACCGCGTCAGTGAGTTTGTTCAAGAAAGAATACATCAAGGCCACGCTGGTTGAACCATCCACATCATAATCCCCGTAGACCATGATACGTTCCCCTTCGCCTAGCGCAGATTCGATCCGTGCTATGGCCTTGTCCATATCACGCATTAAAAAAGGATCGTGCAGTTGTTCTTCCGAAGGATGGAAGAACAACTTGGCCTCGCCTGGATCCTCGATACCTCTCTGAACGAGAAGTTTAGCTATGGTTTCTGGACACGATGTGCCATCCATTAACGTTGCTATCGAATCATCGTTCCCTGCGTCTTTTAACCGCCACCTTTTTGATAACATGGGTCTAATTGATAAACACGTTGCTACACCGCATTAACGGATCACCGTAACATGACCCATCAGGGTATTGGTAACACCAACGGTACCGAAAAAATCTTCTAAGTACCGGAACTCCAATTGCCAAATGTAAACGCCATCTGCAACAAACTCACCGCTATACGCACCATCCCAGATCGCCTCACCATCAATACCGTCGTAAAGCAGCTCTCCCCAACGGTTGAAGATGCGAAGTTGAACAAAAGCAAGGTTATTCCCAGCCACAGTGAAATGATCATTGACCCCATCTCCATCAGGAGAAAAGGCGTTTGGAACATAAATAGCAGATGGGCAGTATTCAACCACATCCACTTGATCTGTGGTCGTACAATTGAACGGTGTTGTAATAGCTACCGTATAGTTATCATAATCTTGTATTGTGATCGACTGTGTCGTATCTGTAGTAGACCAGAAATAGGTCGAACCTGTATTTTCTGCATCCAGTACAACCTGAGAATTCGGCAGATCGAAACAGGTAACGATCAGGTCTTCTAGCGCATCATCCGGCAACGGATTGAAGACCACTTCTATTGAATCAAACGTAATGCAAAAGCCGTTGTCTACCATTACCCAAACCGATTCAGATGCTGTGAACTGAGCCGTCTGAGATGTAGATCCATCGGACCACAAGAACGCACTTCCCGGGTTTCCTGCATCCAAAGTCAAGGTCTCCGTATCACACAACGCCGTATCAGGTCCAAGGTCCACGATAGGGAAATCAACAAAAGTCAAGTTCGCTGAAGCAGAATCGGTACAGAATGTTGGCGTTGTGACGACAACGGAATACACGCCTGAAACAGAATCAACCAAGACGCTTTGCGTGTTCTCTAATGTGCTCCACATATACTGAGAGCCCATATTTCCCGCATCTAAAACGACCGTCTCCGATATACACACGGCCATATCGACAATGTTGATCACGGGAAGCGGATCGAATGTTACCGCTATGGAATCTTGCACAGTACAACCGAATACGTTGGTAACGTCAACACTGAACGTACCATCGACCGTTGTATTGAGTGTCTGCGTAACCGCCATTGTATTCCACAGGTACGTGCTGCCCGGATTACCTGCATCCATTACCCAAGTTTCACCGACGCACAACGAGGTATCTGGGCCAAGGTTAACGACGGGCACCGGGTCCACCGTGACCATGGTACTTGAATTCGTTTGGCATCCACTGCCGTCCGATAAAGTGACCGTGTACGTTCCAGTCGTATCCACTGTTATAGATTGGCTCGTTGCACCCGTGCTCCATTGGTAAGTACTGCCAGGGAATCCGGCATCGAGTGTAACACTAAAACCATTGCAAATAGCCGTATCTGGAATTGGCACGAATGCATCAAACGGTACCGTTACTATAACCGTATCTCGCGCAGTGCATCCGAACTGATCGGTCACAAGCACGGAGTAAGTTATAGATGAATCTATCTGAATAGTAGGTGTAGCGGTATTCGCTCCGGTAAGGAATTGCGGAGGGGACCAACTAATAGACGGATTGGGCACATTGTGCACCAAGTTGAGCACTGTACCTGTAGGGTTACAAATGGTTGTATCGTTCGTCAATTGCGTAGTGTACATGGCCGAAACTCCGATCTGCACACTATCCACAAGAATGCAACCTGCAAGCGTGTCATTAACCGTTAACACATAGGTCGTGGTTTGATTGGGGAAAGCAGCTGTATTCGCCGCATTCGGATTACTTAGCCCGGTTGCTGGGCTCCATTGATAAACCAAATTCGTTGTACCTCCATTCACATTACCACTTAATTGAACCGTATCAAAAGCACAAATTGCGGTTGAAGTGGCATTAACTGTTAAACCTAGCAACTGGTTAACAATGATCGTAACACTATCCTCGGCAACGCAACCTTGCCCCGACGTAACTACAACATTGTAGCTCGTTGTGGTCGTAGGCGTGGCTATGGGATCTTGAATAAAGCCCGCCGAAAGCGTCGCGCTAGGGGTCCAGTTCCACGTATGATTCGTACCTGAAGATGGTACAGCATCCAACTGCACTCCAGCCACGTCGCATATAGCTGTATCATTTGTGACCGCGATACTGAATGGTGCGCCTACTTCAATGAAAACCGAATCGACATATAAACAGTTCGTTCCTGCAAAGGCGCCCTCCACCTGATACCAACCTGTAACCGTAGGGTATGCCATTGGGTTTTGAGCTGTTGCCGATGAGAATACGCCAGCTGGCGTCCAGTCAAACGTGAATCCGGTGGGGTCGATCACCGCAATGGTCACATTATCAAGCGACCAATTATCCGTACCTGCACCATCACTAGCTACCTGCTGCCACCTGAACATGGTATTCACCGTTTGAGCGGCAGCCGGTATAGCACTGTTGACCGTGGCAAAAGTCGGATATAAACTCTCCCAATAAGTTTCCATCAATGTCCAATTACCGCCGCCATTCACGGAGTATTCCAGAATAACGTTATCACCGGGCTCTGTATCATCACATGGCGTCACGCCGTTGGCGATCATGATCACACAACTGATGGTACCACCCGCACTTACATCATACCCATTCGTTGTTGCGATCCTGGGGTTGGGCCCATCAAAGTAAAGCGCATCTCCGACCAAAGCACCGCACACATTACTGATCACTCCACCCTGCACCGATTGCCACATAACACCTAAGACACCATCCAAAGTATCTTGGATCAATACTTGTTGGACCTCAAGGCCCATTTGTGATGAATCACCTAAACAAAGGCTTGGGTTGTCCGCTTCGGCTTCAAATGAGAAAATACTAGCACCCACCACGTTCACCAAAACACTATCCACAGCGACACCACAACCATTTAATGTGCTAACACTAACCTGATACCAGGTCGTTTGCGTTGGCGCGGCTATTGGGTCTTGAACATTGGCATTATTGAGCTGTGCCCCAGGTGACCAGTTATAAATGTAGGTGCCAGGAGGGTTGACCAGCACATCTAATTGCACTGTTTCACCTGCACAAACAGTAAGCAGATTAGCTGGTGGTTGCCCATTGGCCGTTGGTGTCAACAGGGGTGGGGTATCCACTTCCACGCTGAACAAATACTGCACTTCACAACCACTTAGATTTTGACCGCCCGTGACCACGTATACATCACTTGTAGTTGGCGTGAACATATACGAGAGGCTCGTAGACAATACCGTGTTTGGGTCTGACAAGGTGGTCCACTGTGGATTATTAATAGGTATCGGAGGAGCCAAAGTCACCGAACCGGCCATACCCATACCACACACCACTGAATCAACAATTAACGGTGGTACTGGGGTAAAAGACCCGGTCGAATATGCATAGCTTTCCGCATTGCCAGTGCCGTAACAGTAGGCCGATAACCCACCCGCGCAATTCAAATTATGGCTTCCTGCGGTAATGAGCACGGAAGCATAGGAATGGCTGGGACAAGATGGGAATGTGGTGAACTGTGCCGCTGGAATCAATGCACCATCTAAGAACACCTGATTGATATTGGGTGTACCCGTAATTATGTTCACGTAGTGACTCGTAATTATGGTTGACGGCACGGTAGCGAATGTGATGTTATCTATCTCCTGATCATCCGAATTCAATATCAACAAAGCGGGATCACCGTTTCCTCCGCAACTAACATCACCTCCTTCCATCAGCTGAGCGACACTGAAAGGTGCCGTACCTTCAAAACAAACTGCGTTAGAAACGGAGTTCAATTCAATGAATTGACCTGCGTTTATGGTCATTGCAGCACCGGCATTTGTTGTGATCTGAGTACCATTGGTCAGGCCCAATATCTGGTA
>CAZPEQ010000072.1:0-9280 GCA_964585605.1 uncultured Weeksellaceae bacterium
GCAGCGCGCACGGTGCTGTTCGCACTATTGATGTCAGGTAAATAGCGCCTTCTCCCTTTTACGGTTTTCACATAGCCGTGGTCTTTACAGAATTGGATTTGCTCATCCATGTACTGTTGCACTCCGGGAAATTGTTGGAAGTAGCCCGTAATGATCTCCTGCGCTTCTTTTCGCGGAATACCCAGATTTTGCGATAAGCCAAATGCACCCTGTCCATAGGCGATTCCAAAGTTTACCGCTTTGGCCTTACTCCGTTGATCTCGGTCTACTTGATCAATTGCCACGCCGAATACCTTAGCGGCTGTTGCCGCGTGTATGTCCACACCCTGGACGAAAGCCTCTTGCATGTTCTTATCGCCACTCATGCTGGCTATAACGCGTAATTCGATCTGGCTGTAATCTGCGGCTAGTAGAACGAAATCATCGCTACGTGGAATGAATGCCTTACGAGTCTCCCGGCCGCGCTCGGTACGAATAGGAATATTCTGCAGGTTAGGATCAGTGGAACTCAAACGGCCAGTTGCAGCGATCGCTTGCATATAACTCGTGTGAATCTTCCCCGTGTCAGCGTCTACCGCGGCAGGCAGTGCATCCACGTATGTGCTCTTCAGCTTTTTGATAGAACGGTAATCGAGGATCTTCGGAATAATGGCGTGATCATGGACCATACGCGAGAGTATGTCTTCGCTCGTCTTGTACTGCCCCGTCTTCGTTTTTTTCGCTTTGTCGTTCAACTTCAAGTGATCGAACAATACTTCCCCTAACTGTTTGGGAGAATCAATGTTGAACGGAACGCCCGAAAGCGCATGAATATCAGCTTGTAACTGTTGCAGATCGCTGCCTAGTTCAGTACTGAAGGTGTTCATGGATGGCACATCAAGTGTGATGCCTTCTCCTTCCATGGCCGCCAATACCTTCGTTAACGGCATTTCCATTGCCTGGAATAAGTCTTCTACTTCATCGGTTTTCAGCAGTGGCGCAAACAACTCCTTTAACTGCCAAGTGATATCGGCATCCTCACAAGCATAGTCGCTGATCTTGCTTTGCTCAATATCGCGCATGCTCAACTGGTTCTTGCCTTTCTTGCCGATCAGTGTTTCGATCTTCACAGGTGTATAGTTGAGGTAAGTCTCGGCCAGGTAGTCCATGCCATGCCTTAACTGGGGGTGCAGGAGGTAATGCGCTAACATGGTATCAAACAATTTGCCCCCTAGCTTGATGCCGTAATTACTCAACACCACCATGTCATACTTGATATTCTGGGCAACTTTTTCTGATCCGTTTTCGAAGAGACCTTTGAAGCGCGCCACCAAAGCTTCGGCTTGATCACGCTCCGCAGGAACGGGCACGTAGTAACCTTCATGCGCCTGCCAAGAGAATGCTAATCCCACGAGCTCTGCTTTGCGCTCATTAACATCTGTCGTCTCGGTGTCGAAACAGAAGCTTTCTTTCGCGTTCAGATCGGTGAGTAACTTGTCAAGCTTTGCATCTGTGTCTACAAACACATAGTTGTGTTTAACGCTTTCCAGTGTGCCTAAGTCACTTACGGCAACTTCCCCATCTACCGCGAACATGTCCATTTGCGCGCTAGTGCTCGGCGTTGAGTTTGCCTTAATGGCGGTCTCTTCACCAAGAACGCGTTTCACAATAGAGCGGAATTCCAATTCACTCAAAACATCGAGTAAAAGGTCTTTATTGGGCTCATCTACTTTCAGTTTTACGGGATCAAGTTCAACCGGAACATCCAATATGATCGTAGCGAGCTCCTTACTCATTAGGCCTTGTTCGGCAAATTCGATAACATTTTGCTGCTGTTTTCCCTTCAACTGGTCAGCACCATCAATGACCGCTTCAACACTACCGAATTGCGCAACCAACTTCATAGCCGTTTTTTCGCCGACTCCAGGTATGCCGGGAATGTTGTCTACGGAATCTCCCATCAATCCCAATATGTCAATGACTTGAACAGGGTCTTTCAACCCGCCCCACTTATCACAAACTTCTTGCACGCCCATGATCTCAGGAGGCACCCCGCGCTTACCTGGTTTGTACATGAAAATATTCTCAGAAACCAACTGGCCAAAATCCTTGTCAGGAGTTACCATGAATGTTTTAAAGCCCTCTGCCTCTGCTCTTTTGGCAAGTGTTCCAATAACATCATCAGCCTCATACCCTTCGGCCTCAAGTATGGGAATGTTCATCCCTTCAATGATCTTTCTGATGTATACCAAGTTGTTGCGAATGTCTTCTGGCATTTCTTGCCTATTCGCTTTGTAGTCCGACATGGTTTCGTGCCGTTCAGTAGGCCCGGCCATATCAAAGCACACGGCCATATGCGTGGGCTTCTCCCGATTGAGAATGTCTAATAAGGCATTGGTGAAACCGTACGCAGCGCTGGTTACAAGGCCTTTGCTGTTGATACGTGGAGCGCGGATGAAGCTGTAGTAAGCGCGGTAAATAAGCGCATAAGCGTCTAAGAGAAAGAGTCGTTTTTCGTCTGACATGAAGGAAGGACTTGTAGCCGCAAGCTAATAACCCTTAGCGCTCCTGCCACACAACTTCCATCACAGTCTGGCCAACTGCTTTTAATGTGGCTTTATCAATGATGTCCATGTTGTCATCATGCGTATGCCAACTGGGGTGAAAGCCACCCTCTGAAGAACCGCCTGTTTCATTGTATTCAATGATGTCGATACAGGGAATGCGCAGTTCACGGTTAAGCACAATGTGATCGTCCATGCCCACATACATTTTGGGTTCGTCAATGAAGTGGTTCGCGTAACCTAAGCTTTTTCCGGTCTTCCACACCTTGCGCATGACCTGCGGCGCAAACTGCATGCTATTCGCTTCTTGGTAGAAAGTAGCTCCCTTAGCACCACACATGTCTAAGAGGATACCAAACTCGGCTTTGTACTTCGGACTGGGTTGATTCCGCGCCCAATACTGCGAACCCAAGCACCAATATTCATTACCAGCGCCGGTCAACCCGCCGCTTGGCCGCCCGTAGTCTTCTACGTCGAAGAAAATGATATCGACACCATGTGTTGTTATCGCATTTTGTAAGTGCCTAGCCACTTCTAACAAGACCCCCACACCACTGCCACCGTCGTTTGCTCCATCGATAGGGTCGTTCTTGCGCTCATCGTCCTGATCAGCGAATGGGCGTGTATCCCAATGTGCAAATAACAAGATTCGTTTTTCCTTTTCAGGTTGCCAACTCCCAGTAATATTCCGCAGAGGTAATTCCGCGCCTGTAAAAGCTTTGACTGTACCTAGTTGCTCACTCACGGTTGCGCCATAGCGTTGTAATGTGGTCACCATCCAGTCACCACAATTTCGATGAGCTTGGTTGCCTGGAACGCGCGGGCCAAAGTCGACCTGAGTCTGTACAAAATAGTAGGCGCTATCTGGGTCAAAGTGAGGAGTAGGAGGCAGGGAAGGAATGACGGCCGCAGGTTTCGGATCCTTCTTTTCTTCAACTTCCGGCGCACAACCAGCTATAGCAAAAAGAAGAAGCGCGACGGTAATTAATTTCAGGTTGTTGCTCATCGTTCCCAACTGGTTCCTTCTTTTCCATCTTTTAGCTTGAACCCGCGTGCAGTTAGCTCATCGCGGATCTTATCCGATAAGGCAAAATCCTTGTTCGCTTTTGCTTCAGCCCGCATAGTGATCATAAGCTGCATGAGCTCATTGACACTATCGTCATCTTGCTTCTCTTCCTCAGCAGCAAGGCCAAGTACATCAAAGATCAATTCCTTGTATAGTGTTTTGAGCCCATCAATATCAGCATGGCTGAGTTTTAGCTTACCCGCTTTGGCCGAATTGATCGTTTTAACACCATCGAATAAATTTGCGATCATGATCGGGCTATTCAGGTCGTCATTCATCGCACTGTAGCATTGCTTTTGAAAGCTAGCCAAGTCGAACTCACTGCTTTCTGCCGGTTTCAATTCACTTAAGGTGTCCATGCTGGACATCAATTTTTGATAGCCTTTCTCGGCAGCTTGCAAGGCTTCATTGCTGAAATCCAACGTACTTGAGTAATGACTCATGAGCATGAAGAACCGAACAGTCATGGCACTGTATCCGCGGTCTAGAAGCTTATGGTCTCCGGTCAACAATTGTTCAGGAGTAAAGCCGTTGCCTTCACTTTTAGCCATTTTACGCCCGTTCACGGTAAGCATGTTGCCATGTACCCAATACTGCACGGGCGAAACTCCATCGGCAGCAACACTTTGCGCAATCTCACATTCGTGATGTGGGAATTTCAGATCCATACCACCACCATGTATGTCAAAAGATTGCCCTAAATATTTGGTGCTCATGACGGAACACTCTAAATGCCAACCAGGAAAACCTTCGCCCCAAGGGCTTGGCCAATGCATCAAGTGACCTTTTTCCGCATTCTTCCAGATCGCAAAATCCAGTGGACTTCGTTTGTCATGCTGCCCTTCCGTGCCCCGGGTATTCGCCATCAACTCGTCTACTTTACGCCCACTTAGTTGACCGTATTCATGGCTTTCAGCGAACTTGGGCACATCGAAATACACAGAACCGTTCACTTCGTAACCATAGCCATTCGCAATAATGCGCTTGATCATTTCGATCTGCTCAATAATATGTCCTGTTGCAGTAGGCTCGATACTTGGGGTTAGTATGTTGAAGGAGCGCATCACATCGCGGAAGCCCGTCGTGTATTTGTGAACCACCTCCATGGGCTCGATCTGTTCCAAACGCGCACGTTCTGCGATCTTATCCTCCCCTTGGTCTTCATCGCCTACGAGATGCCCAACATCTGTGATGTTCCTTACATACCGCACGGAGTAGCCGATATACATGAGCCAACGATAAAGTATGTCAAACGTGAGAAAGGAACGTACGTTACCCAAGTGTACGTCGCTATACACAGTAGGTCCGCATACATACATGCCCACATGAGGCGGATTCAGTGGTTTGAATTCTTCCTTCTTTCGGCTAAGCGTGTTACTGAGGTAAAGAGGTCCTTTTTCTGTGGCCATGATATAGGCCCGCGAAGGTATGCGCAATAGACGGCAAAAGAAATCTGGAGATCGCTGAATTACTGCTTGTCCTCGTCGGTAATCACACCGAGCCCAGCGTAACGACCTTGAACATAGATCTCGATCTTGCTCAATTCGCCTTTTGAGTCGTACTTGTACCGCTTTCCGTTCCATAGTCGACCACTGCGGAATTCACCTGTTTGGGAAATACGCAGTTGACGATCGTACAACGTGTTATAGCCATTGCTCTTGAATCGAATGGCCTCATTCGTTTTTTCTGTGGAGGCGACGGCTGGTGCAGCTTTCGCATTTGCGGCTGGCTTAGGTGCTTCTATCTTCTTAACGGGCTTCAGGTACTTGCTGTTCGCCTTGTTGATCACCCCTCCATTGAACTCTGAAACCTCTTGTGGATCACCATTGGCATAATATCGCTTCAATGTGCCGTCTTCCTTGCCTTCTTTGATATCAACCTCTACCGCCAATGTGCCATTCTCGTGGTAGTACTTTTGCTTGCCATCGCGCAACCCATATTTATTGAACTTGAATTCTTGGGCTACTTTACCATTGGGGTGGTAACGCTTGAAATCACCCGTATTGCGATCCAGATCCCACGCTCCATTTTCTTCTACTTTTCCATTGGGGTAGTACGTCTTATAGGCACCACGCGGTTGTCCTCGCTCGTAACTGATCTCGCTTTTGACTTTGCCATTAGGCCAATACCGTTTCCAAGTTCCAGCACGGCGGTTATTGGAGTAAGCCCCTTCTTCGACCAATTGTCCTGTTCGATATCCAGGATGCTTAACGCCCGTTGCCGTAACCCGCCAATAGCCTTGTTTTTTTCCTGTGGCATCAACCCGATTCAAGGTGTCTTGACCTGGCGAATACGCTACGCTGGCTGTTACTGCAGTGCTAGCGAAGCAGCACAACGAAACAGTGAATATTGCTATGGAAAGGAGGTGACGCATAAGGAGGCCTTATTATTTTTCTACGTGAGTGGGGCTCCAAAGGTTCGCTACTTCCTCAAGTTATCTAGCATAGCGTCCACCATTTTATCAAGATCGAATTGTGCCTTCCAGCCCCAATCAATCAACGCAGCTTGATCATTGATACTCCTAGGCCAGGAATCAGCGATCGCCTGGCGGTGGTCAGGAGCGTAATTCATCTGAAATGTTGGAATGCGTTTCTGGATCGCAGCAGCGATCTCTTCCGGACTAAAGCTCAAGCCCGCAATATTGTAACTCGTGCGTATTTGTATGCTCTTAGTTGGTGCCTCCATCAATTGGATCGTTGCATTTATAGCATCTTCCATGTACATCATAGGCAACGTGGATCCTGGGCCTAAGAATGACGTGTACTGGTTCGCTTTCAACGCGGCATGGAAAATGTCCACAGCATAATCTGTCGTACCACCTCCGGGTTGACTTTTCCAGCCTATCAGCCCAGGGTAACGAATGCTACGCACATCCACTCCGAATTTCTTGTAGTAATAAGCGCACCATTGTTCCCCCGCTTGCTTGCTTATCCCATATACGGTTGACGGTTCCGCAACGGTCATCTGCGGCGTGTTGTCCTTAGGCGTTGTGGGGCCAAAAACAGCTATGGAACTGGGCCAAAACACCTTGTCAATAAGCCCATCCTTGGCTAGGTTGAGAACGTTGAACAACCCGTCCATATTCAATTTCCACGCAAAGAGGGGTTTAGCTTCTGCCGTAGCCGACAATAAGGCCGCGAGGAGGCACACCTGCCTCACTTCATGCTCGCGAATTGTTGATTCTAGGGCGTTTGGGTCTAGAACATCCAATTGCACGAATGGGCCTGAAGAAGAGGCTCCTTCCGCTCGAATATCACTGGCTACCACCTGCTCATTACCAAACCGAAGCCTTAACTCCTCAACCAACTCAGTTCCAATTTGCCCTGAAGAGCCGATCACCAAGATTTTACCCGTTCCTTCGCTCATTACTGTATCCTAATTCGAGGGGCGGTAAATGTAGTCAGAAGGGCCTTTTAATGCTGGTATTCGGCTACGCATCTGGCTATCTTTGCCCCATGGGCGGACGCCACCTGCATAATCGACTGGGTCGCAAGGAACTAGAAGCGAAATTGGAATCGGAAGGGCTTGAGCGTAAGACCGTCTCGTTCTATAAGTATGTTACGATTCAGAATCCAGAAACGCTTCGTAATGAGCTGTTTAAGGAGTGGGAGTCGCTTGGTGTTCGGGGGCGGATCTATGTAGCCAAAGAAGGCATTAATGCGCAACTCAGCATTGCCTCTGAAAAGTTGGACGCGCTCCGTCAGTCGGTTGACGAGAAACCGGCGTTTAAAGATGTACCCTTTAAAATTGCGGTAGAAGAAACAGACACCTCCTTTTTGAAGCTCGCGGTCAAGGTGAAGAAAAAGTTGGTTGCAGATGGTTTGCCCGATGACGCGTTTGATACGGCCAATGTTGGTAAGCATCTGGATGCCAAGGCTTGGAATGAAGCGATCGCGCAAGGCGCAAAAGTGATAGATATGCGCAATAACTATGAATGCGAGATCGGCTATTTCGATGGCGCTTATTTACCCAAGGCGCAGAAATTTGAAGAAGCACTTCCTGAGGTTTTAAATGAATTAAAAGGAAAGGAAAAAGAACCTGTGTTGTTGTATTGTACGGGTGGTATTCGATGTGAAAAAGCCAGCGCATGGCTGAGGCACCACGGCTTTGACAACGTAAGCCAATTGCATGGGGGTATTATTGACTACGCTCACCAAGTGAAACAATACGGATTAAAGAATAATTACAAGGGACTCAACTTTGTTTTTGATGGTCGCTTGACAGAACGGATCGGCGAAGAAGTTGTTTCAAGATGCCATCAATGCGACGCACCTGCCGACCGGATCATCAATTGCGAAAGCAAGACCTGTAACATCTTATTGGTTCAATGCGATAATTGCGCGAAGCGATTCGATAATTGTTGCACACCACGGTGCAAAGAAGCTAGGAATTTGCCGGAAGACCTGGCTAAGGAATTCCGTAAAGGTGCTGGATCTAGGTCATCAAAAGAGAAGATGATCACGGATACACGAGCACTTCAGGCGCTTATAGCAGAACAAGAATTAACTTTGAGTAAGCAGGGAACCTTATTGCCTGAACTCAAGTCGAGAATTAACTGACCGAATGCCGTTCTACCATACACTGGGTAAGATCCCACACAAGCGCCACACCATATTCAAAAACGGTGAGGGTGAGTTCTATTATGAACAACTCTTCGGTACGGTGGGGTTCGATGGTATGAGCAGTTTACTTTACCACACGCACAGGCCAACCCAAGTAAGTAAGATCGTTGGTAAGAAAGACCTTACGCCGCAGATCGCGGAGCATACGAATATGCGTGCGTTGCGTTTGCATGGTTTTAAAGTTGATCCTGTCGCCGATCACATTGGCTCACGAAAGACCATATTGACCAATAGCGATGTAAGCATTCAACTTTCAGCGCCAACCAATAAGTCTGAGGACTATTTCTATAAGAATGCTGATTGCGATGAACTGATCTTCATTCACAAAGGAGAGGGTACGCTGCGCACCTTGGTAGGCAATATTGAATTTGCCTATGGCGATTACCTGTTGATTCCACGTGGAATGATCTACAAGTTGGAATTCAACTCCAGTGATAACCGACATTTCATTGTTGAATCACATCGACCGTTGTACACGCCAAAACGCTACCGAAATTGGTTTGGCCAACTATTAGAGCATTCGCCTTATTGTGAAAGAGACCTCAGGCGTCCATCAAATTTGGAGACCCACGATGAGGTAGGCGCCTTTCAAATGTTCATCAAGAAACAGGGCATGTTGCATGAGTTCGAATATGCAACGCACCCTTTCGACGTTGTCGGTTGGGATGGGTACAACTACCCGTACGCATTCAGCATTCACGATTTTGAGCCGATCACAGGGCGAGTGCACCAACCACCTCCCGTACATCAAACCTTTGAAACGGATGCCTTTGTGGTATGTTCATTTTGCCCGCGTTTGTATGACTACCACCCTGAATCCGTACCTGCACCATACAACCACAGCAACATCGATAGCGATGAAGTGTTGTATTACGTAGACGGGGATTTTATGAGCCGCAACGATATCGGCCCCGGCCACATTAGCTTGCATCCAGCAGGTATTCCTCATGGCCCACACCCCGGCGCGATGGAGCGTTCTATCGGGCAGAAAGTAACAGACGAGTTAGCGGTAATGGTGGACACATTCAAACCGTTGATGGTAACGGAAG
>CAZPEQ010000073.1:0-9247 GCA_964585605.1 uncultured Weeksellaceae bacterium
TCAACATTTCAACGGTAACGGCAGGGCCTTTTAGGATGCTTTTAAGCGTATCTCTTATGGCCAATTCGCAGGCTTCGATGCTGAGGCCAGCAACTTTGATATCTCCAAGAAGAGGTAAGGTGATCTCACCCGATTCGCGGACACGGTAGCGCAAACATTCAATGCCAGTAGCACCCTCACGCTCTCGAGACGCGCGAAAGTAAACAGCACTTTCCTCGTTAATGTCGGTTACGAGTATACACAGCTCATGCCCGACGCCAATTGTTGGTACAGAAGGGCCTTGGGTGAACTGAATAACTCCTTCTTCATCGTCAAGTGAGTGTAGCAGGTTGTATTTCTGACCAGCGCAGCCGCTGAGCAAGCCTACAACGAGCAGTAACAGAGGGAGATATGTCAATTGTTTACACATCTTAACTGCTTGTTAGTTTTTTTCCAAGTAGGTTCTTGGTGATCTTAAAGAAGTATTTGATATCTGTTTTTATTGGTGCGCGTTCGTACATGAACAGGTAACGGATCTCAGATACCATGACTTCTTCAATAGAAGAAGGTTTCTTCTTTTCTGAGTAATAAGGTGGCAGCAGACCGGGCTTATGTTGACGCCGTTTGGCCTGCATGTTATTGGTATATAAACTGAAGTAGTGTGCAGAAAGTGGCCGTACGCCAATAAGCTTAATATCAAACTTCAACAGGTTGATAAGCATGGGTAATTCGTCAATGAAGTACTTCCGAAAGAATCGGCCTTCCTCGCTGATACGGAAATCGTCTTTCAACTTTCCGCCTTTTTCAAGTTTGTTGTGTTCGTATACATAGTCCTGAATGAACTCAGCATACGGATACATTGTGCGCATTTTGTAGATACCTGTCATGCGCCCACCCTTTACCATTCTGCGCAGTTGAATAAGGGGGCCGAAACTAGGTTTGGTTTCGAACTGAGGTTGACCAACCTTTTGCACGAGGTAGATCAGACCCGCTTTACTTTCATCGGTACTTAGGATCTCAAATCCAGCATACTTCATTCTTCCCAGCGCTTCGGTCTTAGAAATACGCTTGTGTCGATCACCTGTAAAACGGCGGTATAAGTAGCCTGTTAGTTTTAGCTTCGGAAGAAGCCGATGTATGAAGAATCGACGGTATTTCTGCAGTTTACCGAATTGGATATGCGTGTCGAGGTCTTCGTTGCGCTCATATCCAGTAATATGATCGACCAAGCCGATGTAGTACTCTCCCTCCTTAAGTTGCTCATTCAGTCGGATAGTGAACTTGTTCAGATCGGCTCGGTCGTTCAGTTTTTTATGATCGATCAAGTATGTGCCAGCGGCTAGGTCGGCCGCTAATTCATGCATTCGAGCGAGAGTGCTATCCATAACGGATGCACTATGCTGGGCAAGGATCGGGTCGGTCTTATCCGAAACCCGGCTATGTTCATGCGGTATGTGCCTTGCCGTGCTCATGCCGCTGAATTCATTTTATTGTACCAGATCGTTTCGCGTAATTCGCGCGGATTGGATGCGCTCATATGTGTGACCTGTAGGAGCATTTTGGTCACATCGATCTTTTCGGCTAGCATGGTATTCAGCCGTTTGCGATACGCCTTTTTTAGATCGGGTAGCGCCATGATGCTATTGATCTCTTCAAGCACGCCGGTATAGTTTCTGAACCCTTTAATAAGCCCGTAAGCCTCTTGTTCTTTGAGCGTGCCTGCATCTAAGGAGTTGACATAGATTGCCGGGGTACCGATCATTGCACATTCCGAAGCCATGGAAGCACCTTCTCCGATATAGAGGTCAGCTGCAGCCAGTACTTGATGCATCTGATGGGGCTCAATGGAAATTCTTTTTCCTTCCAGGTCTGCTGGTAGTTCTTTCTCTGAAGAAATAAACACTTTGCAGGTCTGCTGCAGTTTCTCGACGATCTCTCGCTTTTGGTCAATACTCAAGCCGGCGGCTTTTATATCGTGGCCGGCGTTCCAACTGACAAAACGCAACAAGGCGAAACGCTCATCAGATGCTAATCCCAGATCCTGACGAATGCGATCTTCTGGAAAGAAGTAATGGGGGTGGAGGTAGGCTAATTCGTGGAAGCCATCGTACCGAACGTGCTTCTTTCCCATGTTCTTTTCGAAGCAGGAAGGAGTGAGCACCAAGGACGAGAACGGCTTGTACAGCATATGCTCGAACCGCGAATGTTCGGTATCGTCAAGTACGATATGAGGTTTACGCATATAGGCGGCTACATGAGCAGCATACATGGAGGAAATACTGAGAAAGAGGTCTATTTGTTCCCGTTTTGCAACGCGGTGTAATCGCTTTCCAAAAATGGCAAGACCTGCTACTTTTTTGATCGCTCCCTTGAACGGTTTACCAAGGAGGTCGTACGGAAGTCCGTACTTATCCATGAGGTCAATCGTACATTCTTTTTCCCTACAGGTGAAATGTACATGATGACCTTCTGAGACCATTTCGTGGTAATAGTTCTTGAACACGTGAACGTGAGCGGGATGTCCAATATCTATTAGGATGTTCATGACGCTTTTTTGTTGAAAGTCGCTTTTAGATCGTGTCGGTTTGGTAAATTGATGAGTACGGCTTTTCGCGGACCGTGGTAAACGAAAAGGCTACCGGCGGCGGCGGCGGAAGCCCCTCCTTGGGTAATAGCTTTTTCCATGTGTTCAAAATTCCCTGCACCACCACAGGCAATCACGGGAATGTTCACAGCAGAACTTATAGCCTGAAGTTGTGGAATGTCGTAACCTTCCATCATGCCATCATGCTCGATGGAGTTCACAAATAGTTCGCCAGCGCCAAGCGCTTCCATTTCTTGCGCAAATTCTACGGGAGTCTTCTTGGTGGCTTTTTTACCGCGTTGGTTGTATACCCGGTATCCGCTGAATGCCTTTTTCTTGATATCCATAGATACGACCACGGTAGAGCTGCCGAATGTTTCCGCAGCAGCCTTGATCAATTCAGGGGTTTGGATAGCGGCGTTGTTGAGGCAGACTTTTTCGGCACCGGCGTTTATTAACTCGCGTATTTGGTCGATAGTTCGAATGCCACCACCCACGGTGAATGGCATGGCGCATTCATCGCCTAAGGTGCGCACAAGGTCAAGGTCGATGGTGCGGCCTTGTTCACTTGCGAAAATGTCTAGGAATATCAGTTCATCAGCCTTCTTGTCGTTGAAGATCTTGATGGCGTTCAAGGGGTCTCCGATGTATCGGAAATCTTTGAACCGGGTGGATTTAACCAGCCCCTTATCCTTCAAAAGAAGGCATGGAATAATACGTGGTCTGAACATGACAATTCAACTGAATGAGCGTTGATGACTTCGCAAACCAGGTGATTTGCAGAGCTACCACTAGACTTGTACGAGAAAGGCGCGCTGTAGTTACAGCACGCCTTTTCTTCAGTTAGGTTTTGTCGATCAGTATTTAATAAGCCGCTTCACAACAATTCGCTGGTCTGAGACCAGTTCGATCATGTAAGCACCATTATTATGGCCATTTAGATCGATCTGTAATTCAGTTAAATTCAGGAGCTTGCCTGCCTTTACGGTAGCGCCGAGTACATCGTAGATGCGGAAGCTTTGGCTAGGCTTAAATAGCGCCAATGTGAACGTTCCTTGTGTCGGGTTTGGATAAATGCTGAACACATCGTCGTCCAGCACAAAGTCTACCGCACGATTTGCATTGAGGTTTTCATCGGCGCAGGCATTGCTCTGAGCGCAGCTGCCATCGGCACAGTCAATCAAACCGTCTAGGTCGTCGTCTATGCCGTTGTCGCATATTTCTCCTCCGCATGCGCTTGCCGAGATCTCCGGTGCACAGGTGTTTTGCAAAGCGTTGAAACTGGTGACATCGATAGAACCAAGAATATGATCTCCGAATCCATTTGCAGAAGACGAACCAGTATGGTCGCCCCAATAGTTGTTGGAGGTTACAATTGGCGTACTTCCTCTATGTTGTAATGCAACCGCGTTACATGCAAAGTTATTGTCGCTTACACTGCTGAACGTAGAATTGTTATCGATCAAGATACCGTTTCGGTTACGGGTAGCGGCGTTGCAACTGAAATTGACACCGAAACCTGTCTCGATGTGCACAGCTGCAGCCCATCCGTGGAATGAATTGCCGCTGATGGTGAGGTTGTTTCCTCCATTCCTTACCCAAATGGCCTTGCTCTCGTGGTAAACAGAGGAGGCATACTCGAAGTCAAGATCAGTGACTGACATGTTATCGCAGTTGTTGATGCGAATAGGATAGTAGATGTCTAGAACGCCGTCCATTTTAATATGTGCGCTTGAACCTGCATTACTCACATTAATGCCTGATGAGTTGTAAAAACTGAGGTATGAAGCAAGTTGTGTATTGGCAAAACCGAATGTGTTATCTCGAACGAGGAGGTCGCTGTTGTTGACCACATCAAAATTTGAAATAGAGATCGTGCCTTGATCAGAACTGAAACCTGAATTCTCCATGTCGTTGTTGATGATGGTAACAGCTGACCCCCCGTCAACATCAATAGCTTTGCGTCGGTTGTGAATCGTATTACCCGCAAGGGTAACATTGGTGCTCTTCAGTGAGCGAATGCCAACACCACCTTGAGCAGGACCTGCGTATGAAAAGTCGACACCGATTATTTGGGCTCCGCTCACCTCGGCAAGTCGGATGGGGTACAAGAACGCTTCTTGACGGTTCATTTCGATATTCGTCCCTGGAATTGTTCCATCTGAAACGACTACGTTCGAACAACGGTGAACTTGAAATAGAGACTGTGGTGTTGCGTTCACTCCGCCATACTGGTTGTTTCGTATGATCATGCCTCCCCCGGGAATGTCTTCGGAAACGATGTTGCGCATGAATATGGCTGCGTCGACAGATTCATCACCACAATCTCGTAAGTCGTTGTTTTGCACGGTTAGGTCGAAAACGCCATTAGCGTGTATCGCTCTAACACGGTTGCGAATAATATTGTCTTCTACCAGTACATCGCTGCACGTGTAAAAACTAAGTCCGAAGCTATCGAATCCTCCGATGCTTGTTCCAGAAAGGTTAAGCCCGCGAACGGTAACGCCGTCACCACCTCGGAATGTCATGAGGTCGATACCTGCGCTTACAACACTAACGGAGGGAGCACCCTGTTGATACCCTGCGCCCGTGTACCCATCCACAATGATCGCACTAGCTACTTCTGGTAACGGTGCATCAACTTGCATAGCGCCTGTAGCACTGAAGATGATCACATCTCCTCCAGCACTTGCATTTGACTCTTCAATCGCAGCGCGCAGCGTGCAATGTCCGTTTGCATCAGCGCAAATACCATCACCTATATTAATGTCGGCACCATCATTTGTCGTGTTCACACCGTGGAAAGCCGTGTTGGGTGCGAGACCCGTATAAACATCTGTGTTCGATTCGCACATGGTGATGTTGAACTGGTATGACCAGGTCAACCCTGTAAAGGAGAACTGACCAACTCCTACTGGTCGGCCGACTTCTACACTGCCAGAAGCTGTTGCAGCAGGCCCTCCTGTGAACCAGACCTCATCTCCATTGGTGTCCAAGGTCACAGTCGTAACGGCAACTGCACCACTGCCGTCAGGGTTGGCTTCCATGAAACCGGGAGCTATAGAAGCGCCAGGGGGAACGATTATCTGTGTTGGCGTATTGGAGAAAGAAAAATGATTTTCTCCCGTGTTGTATTCACTTGCGGTTCGCGTTTGACCAATAGCCATGACTAAGAAGTCATTGTCTCCACGAACGAGCGCTACAAATGGCGTGATCGGGTTCCCTAGACTCCGAGCGAAAAAACCGAATTCGGCTACATCTAAATATTTAGGTTGGTCAGATGTGTTCGTGTACAGATCATCTTCATTTACAACCAACTGAGAAATCCAGTTGACGATGAACTGACCGGAGTTTTCTACTCCATTACCAACATTGCCGGGAACACATTGTGCTGAGCTTGATATGTTCGATAAAGTCAATGTTATTAGGCATAACACCGCTTTGTATAATAAACCTCTCTCCATGTCTTCAGTTTGCGTTTAACTGAAGCACAATTCATGTGGTGAGGGTTATAAGTGGGCACGTGGAACGTGCGTCTGCCTTTATATACGCGACTCGATTACTGGTGTTACGCTACCCGTTAAGGTATTCGACCAACTGTAGAAGTTCGTCGTTCGAATTGATTTGAACGAAGATTAAGGTTTCTTAACAAGCAACATTCATATTGATGCCGAAACTAGTGCTTGATAAATGACTTCATCAACACTTCTTCGTTGGTTACGAGTTCGATCATGTACATCCCGTTTTTGAAACGACTCATGTCAATGACAGCTGCCGACAACTCGACCATATTGCCTCGCAGAACTGACTTGCCGGTCATGTCATATATCCGATACTCCCAGCAAGGCTGATAAACTTCAAGAATGAATATCCCCGAATTTGGGTTGGGGTATACCTTGAATACCTCGTTGTCAGCTACAAAATCTACATTCATATTCAATGATCGATCAGTAGTTAAGCAGTTTGAATTGGTCAAACAACCGCCATCTAGGCAATCGATTAATCCATCTAAGTCGTCGTCAATACCATTGTCACAGATTTCACCCGCGCAGATCAATGATGAGATGAATGTTGCACAATTGTGCTGGTCTGTTGAATGGCTTGTTACATCTACGGATCCGATGATATGATCACCATATCCGTTTAAAGAGGAAGAACCTAGTGCATGCCCCCAGTAGTTATCTGTGGCGTCAACCGGTACAGAGCCGCGTTGATGAACAGCGATCGCATTGCAAGCGAAGTTATTCTGTTGAAGACCTGCGAATGAGGAAATGCCATCTACTAGGATCGCATTGTTATTCTTTACTGCTGTGTTGCAACGGTAATTAATGTTTGAACCTTCTTCTAAATGGACGGCAGCTCCCCAGCCGTGGAAGTAATTCTCACTGATCTCGACATCATGCGAAGTCGAATCGAGCCAAATGGCCTTGCTGGTTTGAGGAGTGTTCTCTTCGTAGATAAAGTTCAGACCGTTTAAGGTCATATTTCGGGATCCCGTAATCTTGATCGGATAGTACGCACCAAGAATGCCATTGAATGTAATGTTGTGATCGGCATCACCTACCGTGATCCCTTCGGAATCATGGAAACTTAAATAGGTGCTTACTGCGAAATTGTGAGAACCATAGTTATTGTTCTTAACGGTCAACGAACTAGTGGCCTTTACGTTGAAACGTTCAAAGGTTATGGAGCCCTCATCAGGATTGAGTCCGCTATCTCGTACATCGTTCCCTTCAATTTGGATCGAAGCTCCTCCGTCAATATTGATGGCCATGATTCGGTTATGAATAACGTTGTTCATGATGTTGACGTTAGACGATTCCCAGCTAAGGACTCCTACGCCCGTCATTGACCCACCGGAATAAGAAAGATCTAGGTTATGAACTTCGATGTTATCAGAAGCGTAGATCAATACAGGGAATTGATAACCGTTGTGATTTTCTAACACAATGTCTGTGTTTGGGACAGAACCGTCAGATATTATCAGGTCGTGGCAGTTATATAGCTTAATCAAGGCATGCGGGTTGGTATTAAGCCCACCAAATAAATTGCCTTGAATACGCATTCCTGCAGGGAGAATGGAACCCGTCACGCTTTCTATATGCATAGCAGGATGGGCGCACTCCGACCCGGAGTCTCGCAGATCGTTGTTCTCGACAAAAAGATCGGTGACCTGCTCCACATGAATGGCGCGTACGCGGTTGTGAATGGTGTTATGATGAACGTTGACGTTGCTCGCATTTAGGATGTGGAGGCCATAGAAGTTGTAGTCTAATGAACTGCCACTGGAAAGGTCGAGCCCGCGTATTTCAATGTTACTTCCTCCTACAACTGACAAGGCGTCGAACCCCATCGTGCGAATGGCAATAGCCGGAGATCCAGATTCATATCCCGGAGCCGATAAACCGTCAATAACCAAGGGGTAGGAGGTCAAAACAACCGGCAAGGGAGTTTGGACGGATAGCTCGCCAGCAACCGTGAATTGGATGAGACTTTCGTTCGTGTTCAAGTTCGCTTCTTGCAATGCAGCACGCAGGCTACAGTTGCCATTTTCATCTTGGCAAATTCCATCACCCAGGTTCGTGTCTTCGCCGTCTAGAAGCGTATTAACAGCGAAACAGGTTCCCGGAATAAGAGAAGCGTCGTGAAAGGGTGCGGCCACGGCACACATCTCTATGTTAAAGTTGTTGTCCCAATTTCGAGAAGGAAGGGTGATTCGCCCGGGAGTGATCAATTGGTTCTTGCTTATGCTTGCTGAATGGCTGGCTTGAGGTCCTCCTGTGAACCAAACCGGATCACCGCCAATGTTCAGTGTGACAGTGCCGCGAGATACAATACCTGTGCCATCCGGAAAAGCTTCCATCATGCCAACGGCAACACGTTCACCTGCTGCTACGGTGACCGGTATTTCACCCTCGCCAAAGGGATAGGTATTCGAACCAATCGCGTATTCTGCATTCGTTCGTGTTGTACCGATTTCTAGAACGGTATAAGCATCGTTCTCTGCTACTGATACAATAAAAGGGGTTACAGGGTTTCCTGCGCGAACGGCGTGAAAGTTGAAGTCGCCTACTTGTAAGGTGACAGGTTCACTAGTCTCATTTATATAGATATTGCTTTTGTCTACGATTAATTGAGACCTCCATGAAATAAAATGACTCCCTCGCGCGTCAACGGCGTTTCCTGTTTCTCCTGGCTCACATTGGGCAAGGAGATTGCTTGGTATAAAGGAAAGGGTATAGGCAAAGAGTAGAAGTGTGAGCTGTAGCGATTTCTTCATTTCGTGGGTGTGAGTGAACGAAGGAGTTACAGCGTGGGGATGCTGCAACTACTCTGGTTCTACGAGGAGTACGGGGCGCGTGTTTATGAAAAGTTAACTTATTAGACGAACACGTTTTTTACCGTCGACGAAGGAGTGAAAAGTGTCGGTCGGAATCAATGCAGAGGAGTCGGCGGATCTAAAAACAAAAATCCCACTCTAACGAGTAGGCTTCTTATTTGTTGCGGAACCCTTCGTTCCTCAGGACAAGCTCCCGGGACTTCCTTCACTCGTTCCTCGTTCAGCCTTTGTATCTGGGGCTTCATTAGCCTTCGGCCAGCACTCATATCCGCTTCTATCCCTCGTGCGGCTCACCCGCTTTTCCATCTGCTTGAGTTCTTTGGTCTCGCCGCGGAAACCTCCGA
>CAZPEQ010000074.1:0-9199 GCA_964585605.1 uncultured Weeksellaceae bacterium
GACCAGCCTAAAACCAGACTTGTTCACACGAACATTTAAACTAGTTGTGGCAGGTACGGTGTTTTTTCTTTTGTATAAATGTGGTTCCAGAACGGCGCTGGCGGCATCCTTGCTATACCTCGTGTTCAGTCGCGTGTTTAGCATATCTCCCTTCTTAGGATTGCTTGGTTTTATTGTATCTCTGGGGGCTATGGAATATGTGAGTAACAACTTGGCGACTATCGTGATTGCGCTGGATCTGGAAGTTTACTTCCGCTTAGAGACCTTGGATGGTGGTTCGGGTAGGTATTTCGCTTGGAACTTTGCTTGGGAGAAGATTCAAGATTTCTTGTTGTTCGGAGGAGGCTTTGGGAATGATGAATATATCATGCGACAGCATTACACTTTCTTGAACCAACAAGGGCACCACGGTGGGGTGCACAATTCTTATTTGACCATGTGGTTCAACATGGGTATCGTTGGTGTGCTCATTTACTTCAGAAGTTTCTTTTTGGTCTTCCTTAAAGGAGCAAAACGAGTTCCGGTTAGTTATGCGATTATGTTTGCCGTGTTGTTCGCGATTACTTACGAATCATGGATAAATGGTTCCCTTAATCCATTTACGATCATGTTGATCATTATCATTACGATCGTTACTGAGGAAGATATTGTTGACGACGTTGAGGAGGAAGATGAAGATGAGGACGACGATGAAGATCAGGAGTCGCACCCGTACGGTTTGATCAAACGAGTGGCATGAGTAAGGTGAACGTTAATACCACTAAGAATAAGTGAAAAAAGGGTATCTTATAGTACTACTTTTCATAGGGCTGCTTGTAGCAGGTTGGCTCATTGGCAATCGGTTACTGCGGCCACGTGGATATGCGGGTACTGGAGAGTTCTTGTCGCAAGTGTTCAGCAATTACCCGAAGAGTATAGATGCTGAACCGTTCAAGCTCAATATCGAGGTGGATCCAGCGGATTATGAGACCTTAGAGAAGGTAGTAGAAACAGCAAGAGCGCGTGGCGTGATCATGCCCGAGTCTAACGAGTATGTACCTGCCCGTTTCGGTTTTGAAGAAGAGAACTTCAAAGGGAAAATGCGGATCAAGGGTAAACTCACTGATCATGTTAAAGATGACAAATGGTCTTTCCGCATCTTAGGAAGAAAGGGAGGAGCATTTAATGGTATGCAACGGTTTTCCTTACAACACCCAGGAACAAGGAACTACCTGTACGAGTGGCTCTATCATCGAGTCATGAACCGAGAAGGAGTAATCGCTTTACGCTATGGTTTCGTGGATGTCGATTTGAATGGGGAGCCCCTGGGTATTTATGCTTACGAGGAACATTTTGGACAGGAACTACTAGCCAACAATGAGCGCGTTCCTGGACCGATCTTTCGTTTTGATCCAGGCTTGTATTGGATAAGAAGATTGAATGAAATGTCAGGCTTGCGCTTCAGAGAAGCCTATGCCGATCATCATGCGGCCTTGTTAGATTCATATGATTCAGGAGATGTGTTCAAGAGTGAACGAAGAACAGCGGCTTTCAGGGAAGCACTTCTTCGCATGAATGCATTGAGAGCTGGCAAAGTAGCGGCTTCTGATGTCTTTGATACGGATAAGATCGCATTGCGACATGCCGTCATTGACCTTATTGGAGGGCACCATTCAATGGACTGGAGTGACGTTAAGTTCTATTACGATCCGGTGGCCAAAATAATTGAACCTGTTGCCTACGAAAGTTTTAGTGTGCGTCCGCTGAAACAGTTAGCAGGTTCTTTTAAGTACCGCGGCCGAGCAAAAAGTAGAATGGAGCTTCATGATATCTTCTTTAATGACGAGCAGCTTTTTAGAGAATACATAGCTCACTTAGAGCGTGTTTCTTCGAAGGCGTACTTAGATACGCTCTTTGCAGACCTTCAGTCAGAAATGGATAGTGTCTCCGCTATCCTTTTCAAGGAATTTCCTTACAAACCGTTGAACAAAGACCTGTACTACAAGAATGCAGAAGTCATCCGGTCTAGCTTAGACTTCCCGAAAGGAATTCATGCATTCGTTGCAGCAGACGGAAAAGGGAAAATAAAATTGCAGTTAGTGCCGGTTTCTGACCTGCCTGTTGAAGTACATAAAATACTGCTCCAGGGGAAGGAGGTTCTCCTCCTTGATAAAACGATCGTACCAGCGCGACAGCAAGGGTTTCTTGGAGTACCAATTCTAGTTAATGTGGATATTGCTGATTCGCTGTTGTCAGAGTACAAGCATATCGAAGTCTTATGGAGCGTCTTGGGTGCGAGTACAAAAAAGAAGACGGGGGTTGTTCCATTGAACTACCCGAATGAAGAGGAGATCAGTTCGCTAGGATCGCTGCCCAAAGTAACAGATTGGGCCGAATTCCCCATGCTCGAAATTGACACGGCGACTAAAGAGATTTTTCTCAAAACAGGGGAGCATGAGTTAAACGCCGACCTGTTTATTCCTGCGGGTTATGAATTCATCGCAAGAGAGAAAGCGACGCTAAATGTTATGGACGGCGTATCTATTGTGGTAGAAGGAATGCTGAATTGGCAAATCCTCGGGGGGCTGGGCACATTGCAGGTCAATATGAAAGGTGATGGTCAACTCTTGATAAGGAATTCAAAGCGGGGAAATCAGTTGAGTGGCGTACAATTTTCTAGACTGACTGACAGCAGCAGCTACAGGCCAATGCTTGTAGCCATAAACGCCAAATTGGGCCTACGTGCAGTTCAACTCAGTGGAATGGGAAAGTCTGAGCTAATGCAAACCTCAAAAAGTACGATTCACGCGGAAGGGTGTGAACTCCTTCATGGGAAACGTTTGCTTACAGCATACTTCTCTCAGATCTCAGGGCAATGGCGCTTTAGTTCAGCGCTTGATGATGCATTGGTCATGAACGGAGGGATTTTTGCCGGGAAAGAGTCGGAGCTCATCTTCCTAGATAATCCAAAGAGGTCGGTGAAATTAGATGGTGGGGCAGAACTTGTATTATATCAAGGATCCATATCAGGAAGTGATCAGGCGGTAAGAGTGCGCAATGGATCTTCTTTGAGTATCAAGAATGTCACGATTCATAATTGTGGAGTAGGAATCTCAACGGATAAGGCCGATCAACTTCATGGCCCAGCTTCGGTTGAACTAGAAGGCGTTCAATTCAATCAGGTGGAAACTCCATTTAAACAGGGCAAAGGGTCAAAAGTCGTCGTAGATGGCAAGGTTCGATCGGCTACTAAAAAGGAGGGCACATGATAAGAACGATACTGGCTACATGGTTGATTTGCTTTGCCGTTCAAGGCTACGGCCAACTGTATCATTCACCATTCAATCCGCAGTTAGTTGACCTTCCCAAGGATAATGGGACATACTCATTCGTCGTCAGTGGTCATTTTTATGGAGGCAGTGGTAGTGGAGCATCTGGTTACCCGGCAAGTACCTTACTGGCATCAATTGACCTGATCAATGGCACGGATGCAGACTTGCTCTTAAGCACTGGGGATATGTTCATTGATGCTGCCGAAGATCAAGAACGTTATCAGGTCTCGTTCTTCAATAAGCTGGAAATGCCCTTGATCAACGCAGTGGGTAATCATGATCTTGACGGCGATAATTACGAACGCTTGTATGGAAAGACCTTCTTTATTGTTGAGTTAGGTCAGGATCGGCTCATTGTCTTGGATGGGGAAGAAGGCGATAGCGACTTTGGATCGGATCAGATCAAATTATTGAGAAACGCTGCTGACGCGATGGAGATAGGCAACCTACGTAATGTTTTCATTCTCTCCCATAGACCTGTTTGGGCTGAATCCTTGACAAAGTACGAGAACCTCTTCAAGGAAAATACACGATCATTGACCGGTACGAACTTCCAAGAAGAGGTCATGCCCTTGTTGACCCGTATGGGAGAACATGGACAGGTTTATTGGTTCAGTGGATCCATGGGTGGAAGTGCACGCGCTTCCATATTTCACGATAATTATGCAAAAGGGATCCATTTTGTGCAAAGCGCTATTCGAGATAGACAACAGGATGCAGTACTACGCGTACAGGTGAACCAACAAGGCGTTTCCTTCAATGCCATCTCCTTGACAGGTAAACTAATGCCGCCAGTGTCTGACTTGGGTATGGACTTCTGGAAAGGCAGAGCGGGTACTTCAACATTCAATACAAGACTCATTCCATACTACCTGAAATCCATGTTGACCCATCGGTTCTTCTGGTATGGATGTCTGTTCGCTGTGTTCGCTCTCTTCCTCATAAGGAGAATATACAGGCGCGTAGGATGAAATAGTAGATTTGTGGCCTTCAGAGGAAAGAAAGAGAAGCAATGAGCAACATACTTGTTACTGGTGGAGCTGGTTTTGTAGCTAGCGTCATAGCGGAGCGTCTTGCACAAGACGAGGAGAACAACGTCGTTGTCGTAGACAACTTGTTAACGGGTGACATACGCAAAGTGCCGTTGCAGAAATACCAGAACATGAAGTTCATCAAATGCGATGTGAATCGTTTTGAAGATATAAGTAGTGTTTTCTATGCGTACCGTTTTGACTACGTTTTTCATTACGCGGCAGTAGTCGGTGTTGGCCGCACCACAGATAACCCGGTCATGGTGCTGAACGATATTCAGGGCATTCGTAATGTTTTGGACCTAAGCAAGAATACGGGTG
Organism: uncultured Weeksellaceae bacterium; assembly: GCA_964585605.1. Classification (GTDB taxonomy): domain Bacteria; phylum Bacteroidota; class Bacteroidia; order Flavobacteriales_F; family PHOS-HE28; genus CAZPEQ01. The sequence goes on from CAZPEQ010000074.1 coordinate 4,664, forward strand.
TCCGGCGTGTCATGTTCTCGTCTTCGTCGGAAGTGTATGGCGAACCCGTAGAAATTCCTCAAAACGAGAAAACCACACCGCTGAATTCGAAGTTGCCGTACGCGATCGTCAAGAATATTGGGGAAGCCTTCTTACGCAGCTACCAAAAAGAATTTGGATTGGATTACACCATTTTCAGATTCTTCAACACCTATGGCCCCAAGCAAAGTAAAGATTTCGTGGTGTCCAAATTCATCAACGCTGCGTTGAAAGGTGAAGACATTACCATTTACGGTGAAGGTGATCAAACCCGAACCTTCTGTTACTTCCAGGATAATATAGATGCCTGTTACAACGCTTTCTCCCAGAATCTAGTGATTAACGACGTGGTGAACATCGGCTCGGATGTGGAAATGACTATCAAGGAGCTCGCCGAAATCATCGTTGATCTGACCGACAGTAAGAGTAACATTGTGCACTTGCCTCCACTGAAAGAAGGAGATATGACCAGGCGCATGCCAGATGTTACCCGAATGAAAGAGCTCCTAGGCAGAGAAATGCTTCCCATTCGAGAAGGGATAAAGCATATTCTGGCTGATACGTCGTACATCGTGGACTAATGTGCGGTATCGCCGGACTGGTCAGTTCCGTTGATCGCGACCGATCGGTTGCGGCCATCGGCCACATGACAAATGCATTGACGCATCGCGGCCCTGATGCTTCTGGTCAATTCGTAGAAGAGGGTGTTGCCCTTGGTCATACGCGCTTAAAGATCATTGACCTCACAGAAGCGGCGGCACAACCATTTCATTCGCCTGATGGCCGCTATACCATGGTCTTCAATGGGGAGATCTACAACTACCGCTCTATCGCAAAGGAACTAGGGCAGGTGTCACTCAAAAGCGATTCTGACACGGAAGTATTGCTTCATGCGTTCATGAAGTGGGGTAAAGATTGCTTGCATAGGTTGAATGGAATGTTCGCCCTTGCCATTTGGGACAAGGAAACGAAAGAACTGTTTGTTGCCCGCGATCGCTTGGGCATTAAACCGCTGTACTACTGGCAAGATGGGGATACATTCGTTTTTGCATCTGAGATACGTTCCTTACTTGCCAGCGATTTGATCTCTAAGAAGGTCGATAGGTCAGCTTTGATTGAATACCTTACTTATCATACGGTACATGCGCCAAGAACACTGGTTAGCGGAGTACGAATGCTGTTGCCTGGTCATGCGGGAGTTCTGACCGAGAAAATGTTCCATATTACTCAGTATTGGGATCCTGTAGAGAACAGAGACCAGCACGATTATTCGAAGCAAGAAGCACAGAAGCGGATAAAACGATTGTTGAAAGAGTCCGTTGAACGCAGGTTGGTCGCTGATGTCCCGGTTGGAGCGTTCTTGTCAGGAGGAATTGATTCCAGTGCATTAGTTGGGTTAATGACAGAAGTCAGTACAGATCCCGTTCATACTTTTTCCGTGGTCTTCGATGAGGAAGAATTCAGTGAAAAGAAATACGCGGATATCGTTGCGAAGAAATTCAAGACCGAGCACAAGACCATTAACCTAGAGTCAAATGACCTGCTACACAGCCTACCGAATATATTGAGTTCAATAGACCATCCAAGTGTGGATGGTCCCAATACATATATGGTGAGCCAAGCCACAAAAGCGGCTGGTATCACAGTAGCCATATCGGGTCTTGGGGGAGATGAACTATTTGCAGGGTATCCGGTGTTCACCCAACTCCCCAAATTCATGCGTAGTCCCATTATGCATACGCCTAAAATGTTACGGGAGTTCAGTGCTTGGCTTGGAGGAGGATTGGTGAGTTCTATGAAGGCTAAAAAGGCGCTTCGCCTACTGCGAGAAGACCGTTCGCTTGCCGCTTTGTATCCGGAATTTAGGAAAGTAGATCGGCAAGAGGAAGTCAGTGTCATATTGAATGACGAACTCAAACAACGGGATTTAAGGCTTGAATTACTTCAACGCACAAGTACACTGTTAAGTGATAATGAACTGCTCTCGGCGATCTCAAATGCGGAGATCAAGACCTATATGCAGAATGTTCTATTGCGTGATGCGGATCAAATGAGCATGGCACATGCGCTGGAGATCCGTGTGCCCTTCCTTGACCATGAATTGGTAGAGTTGGCGATCGGCTTGGGCGATGATTTTAAAGAACCAGCCTTTCCCAAGAGCTCCCTTGTAGGAAGTTTGGAAGGCATGCTTCCGGATGAAATAGTGCATCGAAAGAAAATGGGGTTCACTTTTCCATGGGCCGTTTGGCTTAAACAAGACTTGAAGGAACTATGCAGTCAGAACATAAATTCGTTGGCGAGTAAAGAGGCATTTTCTGGACAGGAATTAGAACGGTTTTGGACTGGGTTCCTCGCGGGGAAAAGTCATTGCAGTTGGACCCAAGTTTGGAGTCTTGTAGTGCTGAATACGTGGATTCAGGAAAACGAACTTTGTTTTTAGGTTAATGGGTTGATATTCAGAATGGTGTGTCTGGCTTAATGTTATCGACAATTCACTTGCTACGAAGCTTGAACGGTTGACTTGCATATCCTAATTGCGCTAATTTCGTGATCCTGTAATTGAGGGTAGCCCTGATTGTTCCTACGTTTATCACTTCCTCGCTGGATTTTCGCAGGCCACCGAATGGATTGGTCTGATTCCCCTGAGTTGAATTCAGGGGACAGTGACTTTCAAGGTATTCTCTAGTCAGAGTTATGTGTGATCGCTAATGCACACGTAACGCCCTAACAAGAACCAAGTAGACGATGAACATTTGTCGATCTGTGCGCACAGCGTACACCATTGCCCTTCTAGGAACTTCCTTGTTATTAGGTAGTTCAGTGATAGCCCAGTTGCCAAGTTCTGTTGACATCGGGTTACATGAAGTTACCCCGGGTACGCTCGAGGTGCGAGTTACACCTAACAATGCGAGTTTTGATGAACTCGTGTCGTCGATTTCCTTGACCATTCGATGGGAAACAAGTTCTGGAGTTACGCTGGGCAATGTTAATCAGGTGATAAATGGCGACCTCTGTCCGTTGATTACAACGAGCATGGTCGCTAACCCAGTCGGTGTATTAACCTCTGGTCAATTTTCTTACCAGAATTACAACGTGATCAGCTCCACCCTTTTGCAGAATTGTTCTACTTCACCAGGCTATTCATGGCCAGCAGATACAGAGGTTGTAATCGCTGAAATTCCTTATACCGGGTCGGGCTGCCCAGCACTGAACATCGCTAATGATGGGTTTACTGCATCACAGAATTACGACTACTTTGTTTCGTTGAACGCCTTGGATCGAACGGGGCTGATTGTATCCAGTGATATACTGGTTCAAGGAGCAGCGTGTGATGATGGCGATCCTGCAACGAGCAATGATGCCTACGATGCGAATTGTAATTGTGTTGGGCAGGTCGTTGATTGCCTGGGGGTACCGGGCGGAACTGCTTTGCCGGGAACCGTGTGTGATGATGGAGATCCAACCACGGCGAACGACATGTACAATGGCGATTGTAACTGTGTTGGACAACAGTTAACGGTTGATTGTGAAGGCGTTCTTGGGGGAACCGCATTTCCAGGTACAGCGTGTGATGATGGCGATGCGGCAACCGGTAATGATATTTACGACGCGGGCTGTAACTGTGCGGGTGAGCTAATAGATTGTTTAGGTGTTATTGGCGGAACAGCGCTTCCAGGAACAGGATGTAATGACGGTGATCCCACAACTGCGATTGATATTTATGACGCCAACTGCAACTGTGGGGGGCAGGTCATCGATTGCGAAGGAGTCGTTGGGGGTACTGCCCTGCCAGGAACTACCTGCGACGATGGCGATGTCACGACCTCGAATGATACTTATGACGCCAATTGTAATTGCGTTGGCCAGCTAGTCGATTGTGAAGGTGTTGCAGGTGGTACTGCGTTGCCGGGGACTCCTTGCGATGATGGTGATTCTTCTACGGGTAATGATACCTACGATGTGAATTGCAATTGTGTTGGTCAGCTAATTGATTGTGAGGGTGTAGCTGGCGGGTCAGCATTGCCAGGAACCACATGCGATGATGGTGATGTCACCACAGGCAACGATGTTTATGATACCAACTGTAACTGTGCAGGCCAATTGATTGACTGCGAAGGAGTCGTTGGCGGCTCAGCACTGCCAGGAACATCGTGTGACGATGGGGATATCACCACGGGTAATGATGTCTATGATACCAACTGCAACTGTGTAGGTCAGTTGATAGACTGCGAAGGCGTGGCTGGGGGATCGGCGTTACCCGGAACGGCATGTGATGATGGCGATGTCACAACAGGCAACGACGTCTATGATACAAATTGCAACTGTGCAGGTCAGTTGATCGACTGCGAAGGCGTGGCTGGTGGATCGGCGTTACCTGGAACGGCATGTGACGATGGTGATGTCACCACAGGCAACGATGTTTATGATACCAACTGTAACTGTACAGGACAATTAATCGATTGTGAGGGTATAGCTGGCGGATCAGCACTGCCCGGTACAACATGTGACGATGGCGAT
>CAZPEQ010000075.1:0-9166 GCA_964585605.1 uncultured Weeksellaceae bacterium
CTGCAAGACCAAGAAACTCACCAATATGCGCTCTAGTGGTGCAGATGATAAGGTGGGTATTGCACCAGCCGTGAAGTTCTCCTTGGAAGAGTGCATGGAATACATTGCACGCGATGAGTACTTAGAGGTTACTCCTAAGAGCTTACGTTTACGTAAGATTCATTTGACGGAAGTAGATCGTAAGCGGGAGTCTAAGAAGACCATTGCTTGATTCTCTTGGCCTTGACCTAATTGAAAAAGCCCCGAACTTTCACAGTCCGGGGCTTTTTAATGTCTTGTTGAGCTCGGTCTAGGATCCGAACTTACTCTTGAAGGTTTCCCGCCACTTGTTGTAATCCTTCTCAGTCTTGTAATGCCCACCACCGAAGTAGGTGATAATCGGCTCCAATTGCTCGGGCGTTAAGTACCCTTGAATAGGCTGCAGTACCTGCAACTGGTCATTCAGATAGACCAGCGTTGGGTAGGCCAAACGACCATTCACAGCCGCAATGCCAGCGAACTGGTGCGTACCGTTCCGGGTTCGCGCCTTTCCTGGATCATAACTGGGGTTGAAGTACTCACTACCCTGAAAGGAAACGGTGTCATTGCCTTCTGCGTTGAATTTCACCGCGTGGAAGTTGTCGTTGACGAATTTGACCACATGTTTATTGGTGAAGGTCTTTGCCATCATCATCTTACATGGGCCACACCAAGAGGTATACACGTCCATGATAACGGGCTTGGGATCGGCCTTTACCGCTTTCTCCATGTCATTTACATGGATCCAGTTCACTTTGCCCGGCTTAACGGTAGCAGGAGCTTTCGTTTGAGCTAAGAGGCTTGCGGGAAGCAAGGCAACGGCGAGTAGTAGTATAATGATATTCTTACGCATTGTCATACAAAGCTGGTAACAATGATCGTACCAATTACTCTACGCCATGCATTAAACTCTTCAGAGGCTTGTTAAGCAATGCGATCAACAGCGCCATTCCTAAACAGATGAAACCAATGGTCTTGAAGGTATCGGTGTACAATATCAGTCCTGCTTCACCCACTAGATCTTCTCCTCCGCCATGTCCGCCCATGAGTGATGCAATAAAGCCTCCAACATAATTTGCCATTGCAAAACTCAAGAACCACGCTCCCATTGCGGTTCCCGCAATTTTTTTAGGAGCAAGCTTGGTAACCATTGACAAACCGATAGGAGAAAGGAACAACTCCCCAGTAGTGTGAAGTAAGTACAGAATAACCAGTGTGAATAAAGGAACCTGAAACGCTCCATCAGCGAACTGCACCCCAACCAAGGTTACTAGGAACCCTAAACCCAGCTGAGCAATGCCATAGGCAAACTTCATTGGAATGCTCGGATTCTTGCCAATTTTTGAAAGTTTGATCCACATGACCGAGAAGATCGAACCGAACAGGATAATGAATGCCGGATTGAAGAACTGCGTCATGGACGCAGGCATGGTCCAGCCAAATATGGTTCGGTCAACGCAACGGTCTGCAAACAAGGTCAATGAAGTTCCTGCTTGCTCAAAGAAGGCCCAGAAGGTGACGTTGATGATCATGAAAATGATTAACACGATCATCCGATCTCTCCACGTAGACTTACCATTATCAGCTTCCGCATCAGCTTTACTGCCAGCCATTACCAACATAATGGAAATCATAATGAACAGGCCGATCAATAGGCCTGCTATCCAAGAATTATTGAGAATAAGGAGATAGCACGCAGGAATTAACGCTAACGAACCTAAAATGATAGCTTGAACTACATTCAATGGGCCCAGTACTTTCTTTTTTCCGGCTTCTCTTACATCAAGTCCTGGTGCAGCAGCGTATGAGGCGCGTCCTGCCCAAAAAATGACTATTCCCAGCAACATGCCAATACCAGCAAGACCAAAGCCATATTTGAATCCATAGGTTTCTCCCACAAACGCAACCACGGTCGTAGCTAACAGTGCTCCCACATTGATTCCTATGTAAAAGATCGTGAAGCCAGAATCACGTCTAGGGTCGCCGTCTTTGTACAGTTTTCCGACGATGGTCGATATGTTAGCTTTGAAGTATCCGTTACCAATGATCAACGCACCCATTCCGATCATGAGCATCTGTTCCGTTCCTCCTAGGATAATGAACTCTCCAATGGCCATGAGGATTCCGCCAAGGATAACGGACAATCGATATCCTAAAAACTTATCTGCCATTTGCCCTCCAAGAATCGGGGCCGCATACACAAGACCTGTATACGCTCCATAGATCAAAGCGGCATCAGAGTCTCCTTTAAGCAGTGACTTTACTAAATAGAGGGTAAGAAGAACGCGCATTCCGTAGTAACAGAATCGTTCCCACATCTCCGAAAAGAACAGTGTCATTAAGCCACTGGGGTGGCCTTTACCCATGTCATTGGACAGGTCAATGTTCTTTCCTGCGTCTCCTATTAAGTCGTCGTGCTCCATGCGAAATGTATGTTACTGGTTTGCGGCTCTAATGTAACCGATCTACGCTTACAAGTTCTCTTTCAAGAAATCGGTCATTTTATCGTACAGGTGCAAGCGCGTTGTACCGCCAAAGATGCCGTGGTTCTTATCGGGGTAGATGAACTGGTCAAATTGTTTGTTGGCACCAACGAGCGCACTGATCATCTCGGCGGTATTCTGCCAATGCACATTGTCGTCAGCGGTGCCATGTACCAAGAAGTAGGGGCCTTTCAGTTCAGAAACGAAATTGATCGGCGAGTTTTTGTCATACCCTTCCGGGTTCTTCTGAGGAATGCCCATATACCGCTCTGTATAGATGGTATCGTAGTAACGCCAATTCGTAACAGGAGCTACGGCAATGGCACTTTTAAAGTGTTCGTTACCTTTCATGAGGCATAAGGAGCTCATGTAACCGCCATAACTCCAGCCTTGAACACCAATTCTGCCGCCATCGATCCAGCGCTGCTGCTTCAGCCATTTGGCTGTGCTGATCATGTCCTCGGTCTCCAGTTTGCCCATTTGCCCGTAAGTAGCATGCTTGAATGCACTGCCGCGCCTTTCGGTGCCTCGGGGATCAACACTGACCACGATGTAACCCTGCTGAGCCAAAAGCTGATGCCAGAAGTAATTCCGGCCTCCCCAGCTATCGGTAACGGTGTTGTGTCCTGGGCCGCCGTAAATGGCCATTAATACAGGGTAGCTCTTGCTACTTTCAAAACCTGGGGGCTTGATCATCCAAGCGTTCAATTCGTGCCCACCTTCCGTTGGAATCGTAAGGAATTCCTTGGTTTGTAGGCCATATAGCGACATGTTCTTTTTCAATTGGGCATTGTCTTTCAACACTTTGATCACTTTGCCATCCGCATCGTGTAGCGTGATCTTACCTGGGTCGTTGGCCGTGGTATGTGTATTGATGAAGTAGTTGTATGTGGTGCTGAAATCTGCATTGCTCCAACCTCCTGCAGGACTCAATCGCAAAGGCTTTCTTCGTCCGTTGAATGGTACTGCCCAGATCTCCTGTTGGGTAGGACTGGCCTCTGCAGAGGAATACAACACCCGCTTCCGCTTTTCGTCAACGCCATAAATGGAGATCACATCCCAATTACCACCGGTTAATTGCCCGAGTTGTTTCCCATTCATATCATAGCGATAAATGTGGTTGTAACCAGATCGCGTGCTCGTAAGCATGAAGCCTTTACCACCACTCATGAAGTTCAGGTCATCTCCTACTTCGATATAGGTATCACTTTCTTCGCGGTAGATCTCCGTTGGGCGCAAGGGGCTTTGTGGCGCACCGGGTATACTGGTATTCAGTTTGTAAATGACCTTTTTGTTCTGCAAACGATTCATGCCCATAAACCAAACCTCGTTCGGATCGTGGGTCCACCCGAACCGGGGAATGTAGAAATCACCTTCATCCGCTAGCGGTACAGGAATTTCCGTTGTTATGCCACTTGTCAACGCAAACTGGTGCAGTGTCACGTAGCTATTGGTTTCTCCTGCCTTTGGGTACTTGAATTTGTAGTCGCTGGGGTATAGTTCCCCTTGGTATAGCGCCATATTGAACTCCTTAACCTGCGACTCGTCAAAACGCATGAACAGGATCTTATCGCTATTTGGCGACCACTCAAAACCCTGTATGATAGCGAATTCTTCTTCGTAAACCCAATCCGTGGCGCCATTGATTATCTGATTGATGACGCCATCCTTGGTGACCTGCGTTTCGGTCTTCGTATTGAGGTCAACCCAGAAAATATTGTTCTCTCTTACAAATGCTGCTTTTGTCCCATCCGGACTGATAGTAGCTAGACGTTGCTTACCCTTTGAATGATCGGAAAGGGGGGCGAATTGCTTGCTCTTTAAGTCGTACAAGAAATAGTTGGCCTGTGAACTGTGCCGATAAATAGGCTGCTCTTCAGAGGCAATGATGATCTTGGTTTCATCCGAATTGAAGGAATAACTACTGATGCGAATAGGAGACCTGCTTTGGCCATTTACGAAGAGGTCTTTGCTATTTACCAAGGTTGCCACCTTACGCCCCGCTTTGTAGGCATACTTGTTGATCACTTGGTTTTTATCCTCACGCTCCAGAACGGTATAATGCTCGCCGTCATTCATACTGTTCAGGCCACCTACAAAATCACCACTGAATGTTCTGCTGTACCAGATTTCTTGGTTGGTAAGCAGTTTGGTCTCTTGCGCGATAGTTGTGATGGCCAAAAAGGCCAAGCAAAGGGTAAAGGTCTTTCTCATGGTTGTAATTAGAAGGGTTGCCAAGATAGTACAGCACAAGTTGTGCCGAAAAAGGGCCTACTCAACGAGTTTTTTGCCGCAGATACGGCAGAAACGAGAATCTTCGAGATGCTCGCCAGTGCCACAACGTGGGCAGTCATCGGACTTTTTAGCTGGGTGGGATTTGCCTTTGACCAGATCTGCCGTTACGAGCCCTGTTGGCACGGCGATTATGGCGTAACCGAATAACATGATCATACTAGCGAGGAGCTGCCCTAATACGGTTTGCGGCGCTATATCACCATACCCTACTGTGGTTAGGGTAACGATCGCCCAATAAATACTTCGGGGGATACTGGTAAAGCCATCCTTTTCAGATTCGATCATATACATGATCGTTCCGAAAATCACCGTTAAGGTGAAGACGGAAAGCAAGAACACGGCAATCTTCCGGCGGCTGTTCATTAAGGAATCTCCCAATGATCTCAACTCGCGTAAATAACGCATGAGCTTCAGTACCCTGAACACGCGCAGTAGGCGTAGCATACGAATCACCATCAGATGCTGCCCGCCGGTCAAGATTATGCCCAAGTAACTCGGAATGATGGAAAGCAGGTCAATGATCCCGTAGAAGCTGGTTATGTACTTTAGGGGCTTCCGAACAACGGCGATCCGCAACAAATACTCCAAGGTGAATAACGCCGTGAAGAAGTATTCCAGATAGATCAATAGCTGCTTATGGTCTGCCCTAATAGAAGGAACACTTTCTACCATGACCAATGCAACACTGATCAGAATAGCCCATAGCAGGATTACATCAAATAACTTTCCTGACTTCGTTTTGGTCCCGAAGATTATTCGAAACCACTTCATCGAAAGGTTTTCTTTGTCGCTGCGGCTCTCGTGACCCTCTATGAAGATCGACATGATGCAAATATGTGAAATTAGAGTGGTTGTTCAACGCCTATTGCACGATCGCTGCTAACATCTGATCGAGTTCTCCATACGCAGAACAGCCCTTGGGAAGCGTCATGTCTTCTGCTTGCTTGACCTGCGAACCAGAAAAAACGAACTCGCAACGATTTTCCGGCATTAGCTTACGTAGTTCCGATATGTACTGCGGTACGTTCTTACCTGAAGGTGCTGCGGTTACGATCGACACAAAACGGATGCTACCGGAAACCATCTGAGTGAGTTGAACGAGGTCCTGCCGTGGTACACATTGGCCCAAGTATATCACCTTTCCCCCGCTATTGCGAAGCAAGAAATGCGCGAACAATAGCCCCAATTCATGTAGTTCATTTTCAGGTAGATACAGTACGGTCGTCCTTTCTGCACCACTTGACGCAGGAGGAATGGCATCTATAGCGGCCTCGATCTTGCGTCGTATCAGACAACTCAGAAAATGTTCATGCGCAGGGCATATTGTATTGGTCGCCCAAAGAAAACCAACCTGTTTCAACAACGGAACGAAGACCTCTTGTACTAAGACCCGAAATCCATGGCGAGCGCGGTACTGCGCACATGCTAACTCAAACAATGGCTCATCAAATCCCAGCATGGCGAGTTTTAAGGTGCTGAGTACTTCATCGTTCTGCTGGCTCGCCACAGCCATCTCCTTCACCTGGTCGGCTAATTCCTCTCGGGAGAGGATCGCGATCTTGGAAATTTTGAAACCGTTGTTGTTCAGAAAGGCAACGTTCAATAAGACCTTTAACTCCTCAATATCGTAGTGGCGAATGTTGGTATCGGACCTTTGGGGTTTCAATAAACCGTAGCGTTTCTCCCAAATTCTGATCGTATGTGCTTTCGTGCCAGAGAATTGTTCTAAGTCTTTAATGGAGAAATGAGATTTGAAAACAGGCGCTTGAGCTTGGGGCATTAACAAATATCTACATGGTTTTCAGTAGAACACCGCCAGCTAATGAATTGTTCATTAGTTATTTACACAAGAGACGGTCTTAACGCACACCGATTAAGTCACTAAATCGCAAGTCCAACTTAAGTTAGCTCTAATAAAACGAACAGGATGATCACCTGATGGAAGTAACGTGACCGAAGAGTTCGAATTTCTGTTGGGTGATTCCGTTACGAAGCGAGATCCGATAGGCATAAACGCCAGTAGAGGCTAAGGTGCCAGATATTGTACCATCCCAGCCTGTTTGCCAATCCGCGGTTTCGAAGACCAAGTGGCCGAAGCGATCATAAACTTGACACGTGAAATCCTCGGGTTGCACGGCACTGCCCAATGGCAGCCACACATCGTTATGTCCATCACCGTTTGGTGTAAACGAATTAGGCACGTAATAGGCGTACTCCTGAGCGTCTAACAGAGCGGTGATCGTATCAGGACCGAAAAAGGTAAGTGTCATCTGTTGATCAGTAGGGGCGAAAGGAGCCAAGCTTGTATTGGCTACGTCCCAACCGAGCCAATCGTAGTATAATTCTGGAAATACCTGTATTTGCACGGGAACTCCTTCGGGAACCGACACAACTTGAGGGAATGTAGAGTAAATCTGATTGTTGAAGAGAATACGGGCTGCGTTTACAGTGTCTACATTCAAGACAACATCATGTGTGATCGGCGGTATGAAATGGGCCGTGATCGTGTCCGTTACATCAATGGTCAGCCAAGCAATGGAATCGGTCAAAGAAGGCATGATCGTATCGTTCTTAATCGTCCAGAACCCAAACCGCCAGCCTGCGGCTGGTTTAGCCTCTAGATTGGTGACGATATTACCGTAGTAATTGCCAACGAAGGGGTAAAGAGGAGGGGTGATGGAGTTGATCTGGATAGCACCTGACATTGGAGGGTCTACATTGAACAACACCTCGTGAGGCCCAGTAATATCATAACACGTGGTTAGGCCTGTCGTTACCGATGCACAGCGATCGTCTATAAAGGTCTTCAAGGTTTGCACGTTAGTTTGCCACCCTGCCAGAGAACCAACACCCCAACGCGTCACCTGCCGTTGCATTTCAGGTTCAATAATATCGATCAGGCTATCTAAGAAGGCATGCATGTGATCGCACTGAAATGTAGTATTGGACAAGTCTATATACCGATTGACATAATACTCGCGCACGCCTTCATTCTCCGCGATCAGTTTATTCAGGATAGGAATGTGTCCTTGACCGCCAGGATCACCTAGTATTTCTGGGTCACAAGGGTCAGCGCTTGGGCCGGTAGTGGGCACCCCCGTATAGTTGATGTAATGGCCAAAGGTGGCATCCATATCCCACAAGGCATACCGCCAACGTTTTTTCTGTCCATTTGGATCCAATCCGCGCCACCATGCCGTATTCCAATTCAACCAGTCTGCAGAAACGATGAACCCGTTCAAGATTACATAGTCGAGCAGGCTTTCCCAATTATAGGTGGTATCAACCAATGCGAACAAAGCGGGATCTCCCATATTGTTATTGGCAATGTAGGCAACCAAGTTATTCCAATCCGTTATCGCTTGGTTATCGCCATACTCCGCCCATGTTGCACCCCAAGTTTTTAAGAACTGAATGTCCTCACGATCTTGGTCGTAGTAATGCTTGATAAAGTCGTGGTCATCAACTTTTTCGCGAATATCATATACACCCCAGTACTGCCCGTTCATGTAAACGATACAAGGTTCGAACGTACGTTCATCCAATTTGAGATCGGCTTCATGAGAAAGTGCGTTCACATAAGAGTCTCGAATATGGGCGCCATTCTCGAAAGAGTAATTATCGTTAGCTGCTGCTTTAACGATCACCCGCTGAAACTCATCTCTGTTCTTGGTGCGGAATATCGGATAATGAATCGCGTCATTATACCCGAATTGATCTCGCATGATAAAATCGAATCCACGTTGATCGTAGGCCCAGCTATCGTTTCCATGCTTGTTATATTCACCAACGCCTTCATCTCGGAGGAGTTGGTCTTCTCCAAAATATTCGATATGCCCAGTAGGGGTTAAAGCAATGTTCCCATTTAGGAGATCATCCACCTCAGTACCGCTAATGGATAATACAGCGAGTGTATGAACCTCATTGATGAAATAGGTATCCGTTTCTATGAAACTGATGGGGGCACCTGTGCTGCCATTGAAGCAGGCGGCTCTGATAACGGTGGTTTGGTTAACGTTGATAGGTCCTGCATACACGGTAGAGCCAACAGTTGGTTCCGACCCGTCTGTCGTATAATAAATGGTAGCCGCTGGATCAGGTGATGTAAGCGTTACGGTTTGTGCGGCATTGTAAAAACCTGCCGCTGGGGCAAAAGTGGCCCGAGGGGTGTACTGAGGCACGGAGCCTGTATTGGAAGCATTAGGCGTTGGTGTAGTGAACAGATCCCAAGTCTGAGCTCCATCTGTTGTGCGGCCTCTACTGTGGTCTTCTTTGGTGTTGTCGATCAATTGAAAATCATCAACGATGGTACCCGTCGCATCAGAAAGTACGACCCATTCATCTGAGCTTTGCTTCAATTTAATGTCTGC
>CAZPEQ010000076.1:0-9148 GCA_964585605.1 uncultured Weeksellaceae bacterium
AGCAGGATTTACATCTAAGATGATACCCTTGGCGTTGAACAGTACCACCGCATTTTGGGATACAGCGAACATGTGCTCTGATCGCTTTAGAAACAGGTCCCGTTCTAGCTGTGCGGAGTTGAATTGATGCGCCTTGTTTATCTGTGCCAGGAGTTCTTCCGGCTCGAAAGGTTTACTCAAATAATTAAATACCCCAGCCTTATTGATCGCGTCTATAACAGCCTGAATATCAGAATATCCTGTAACTAGGATGCGCATGATATGCGGGTGTTTTTCCTTAATCTGCGTCAAGAATTCAACACCCGTGGTTTCTGGCATGCGTTGATCACTGACTACGACGTCGATCTGCTCAAACTCCAAGATGGCTATAGCATCATTAGCGTTTTGCGCAGTGCGTACGTTAAGCTCGCGCCTGTAGTTCATCTTAAAGCTTGCCAGGTTGGCGGGCTCGTCGTCAACGAATAGTACGGTTATTTTTTGTGTTCCTTGATTGCTCATGCCCGATGTAGGTGCTCTTCTTGTGTTAGGGGAATGGTTATGCTAAAGCAAGACCCTTCTCCTTTTTCGCTTTGTACGGAGATGTTACCGTTATGTGATTCAATGATTCCATGTGCGATGGAGAGGCCCAATCCAGTGCCTTCTCCTACGTCCTTGGTTGTAAAAAAGGGCTCAAAAACCCGGTTCTGTATCTCTTGGTCCATGCCAACTCCATTGTCGTGAATCTCAATGGTGTACGTTGTTGCCGAGAGTAAAGTTTTAATCAAAAGTTTTCCTCCTCGCTCTGCCTTGAATTTTTGCCGAATGGCTTGTAATCCATTGTTCATTAAGTTCATCAGAACCTGATTCAACTTACCTGGAAAACAGAGCATAGGCGGCGCCTCGACAAGTTCTTGAACGATCTCAATGCCCTGTTTCAACTCAGGGTTCAGCAGTACGATCGTGCTGTTAACCCCTTCGTCGATACGCGCTTCTTTCATGCCTTCTTCGTCGAGTCGACTGAAGTTCCGAAGCCCTCTTACGATCTCGGTGGTGCGAGAGGTTCCTTCTTCAATATTTGAAATGATGGTTTCTACCTCTTCCAAGGTATAGGTAATGTCCAGTTCTTTCGCCCGCTCGAGTATGGCTCTGGCATCATCACTATTCTGTCGATCAATGTAGCCGAGTTGGAGCTGCATCAATTCAATGATCTCCTCCATATCACGCTTCAGCGGTGGAATGCTGGTAGAAATGAAATTGAGCGGATTGTTTATTTCATGGGCTATACCTGCCGTTAATTGGCCAAGTGAAGCCATTTTCTCCGCGTCTACTAGTTGGCTTTGTGTTTCTTTCAGTTCTCGGTTGGACCGCTGTAGATCTTGGGTTCTTTCAGTTACTTTTTCTTCGAGGATAACATTCTGTTCACGGATTATGCGTTCATTTTCCTTAGCAGCTTGCAGTGCTTGTTCCTGCGAGATTAATTTTTCTCTTCGCAATATTTTGATCTTGTCCGCCAAACCAAAGGATAACAAAATCCCTTCCAGCGCACTCCCAAATATCATCGTGTGTTCGGTGAAAAGGTTGAGGGGGAGTATCGAAGCATCTTTTAGGGCAAACAGGACAATCCCGACTAAGAATACGGTCCATGCGATCAAGAAAAAACCAGCAGTGCGCTTGCCTCTGATAAGCATGATGATAGCTGTAGCCAGTTGTAAGAATGCAAACCCTCCTACTATGGCACGTAGTGCTTCGTAGGCAAACAAAGGAAACACCGTTAGTCGGAGCAAAAATCCAATAGCCATCAACCAATAGACACCTCTGGATAGGGTGGTGAGTTTTGGGAGAGCTTTTCCTGAACCAATGAATCGGATCATGAATTCGTTTGCCGCTATCGCCGTTAACAGTGTGAAGATGGTTGTAGCATTGGAAGAAAGCCAGGAACTCCAGGGCCAAAAATAGTTATGCCCAAAGCCGTGAAAAATGAGTTGAGTTATTGCTACCAGAGCGATGTACACTACGTATCGTAAATAGGACTTGTCCTTGGTAGAAAGGAATATGAAAATGTTGTACAGGAAAAGAAAGAACATCATTCCGATGTAAGTGCCGTATATCAACGAGCGGGATAGCGCGACTCGCGAATGTGACTCCTCGCTTCTGGAGTAAATAGGTAAGAGCAATGGTTTATTGCTTTTGATCTTAAAAAGAACTTGATCCGCATTCGATCCGGCTTCAATCCGGAATGTATGACCTAATGTCTTTTTACTCCCTGCTAGGATTATAAGACCACTTGATTCGCTCTGAACGATCCTCCCTTTCTCCAAATAGAAAACATCAATTCGATCTATTTGATTGTTAGAGACCTCTATAATGGGACCTATCTGTTCGGAAAGGCCCAGTCTTAACCAAAAAGTGGAGTTACTGAGGCCAAAATTCGGAATATCCACGTCAGCAGACAAGAAAGGCATGGTGTTGACATCTGCAATGCTTAGCTTTCCATCCGGGTCTTCAAGAACTTCTAACTGTTGGCCAAGTAGACGTTCGCCGTCCAATGGAGCAGCTAGGCTCGAAAGGGAATACGATACCATTGCCAACAGGCACAAGTACTTAATCATGCTCTTGGGTTGGGCCATTGTCTCAACACCTTACTTACGAAGAGCAGAATAGAAAGGTTTTACCGGCGTGAATCCCGCTGTTCGCCGACCCTGAGTTTTCGAAATTCTTCTGAACCGATAACAGAGTTATTGACGATCAAATCATAGTCCACATTCAGCTTGGCGGTGTCAGTTTGCTCGGACCGCACTTGAACAGGAAAGCCGCTGAGACTTAGAACTCGTTTTCGCCACCTTTCTTGTGCATTGGTCAGAATGGTCGGAAGATCGGTTCGAATAACGATCCCGTAAAATCCAGGTTTGGGATATTGGAAGTAACCCTCGTCTCCAAAGGACCGCTCTATTTGGTATCCTACCTTCAATGCTTGTGATAGAGTGTACTTGGCAATGAGTCCAATGGTGTACTTGACGTTTAATTGAGGCATAATCGCAAAGCCTGCTATCCCTAATATCGTTGACACACGTTTTCCGCTGAATTCTTTTGAATTCCACATACCGCAACATTCCGCAACACCATTTGGTCGCAATTTTTCCATGTAGTCCATAATGGCCGGTTCTTCTTTTTTGAGCGCCGTGACCATGGGTAGTTCTTTTGCGTCCTGACTGTAAATACAGTGTAGGCGCATTCCTGCAATCATTTTATTTTCTTGATAGGCTACGGTCAATACTACATTTTTATCGTCGATCCAAGAATTGTCTGCAATGGATATTGGGTTTATTCCTAAGTCTTTGAGCAATTTTACATGGTTGAAGATGAACTCAGCACAAGCTACAGGGTCTTCCGGCGCTCTAAATACCCTTACCTGGATCTTATCTATCGACATTTGTAGCAGGTCTGGTGTTTAACTGTACAACTGAATCTTCGTAAGCACGCTTGGCAGAACGTTTAGTTGGCTTTCCCCCGTCGCTAACACGCATGAGGAATTGCGGGAATTCGTTTCTCCCTAATTCAAATATTCGATTAAGGTGGGCGGATATTTCCTGAAGCTGTTCAGTCTCTTTTTCGGTCAGACCAATTCCAGCAGCCGTTTCTCCGTGCTGGCTTAAGAATATCGCAGCAGAAACAGGGTGTATGGCAAAACCCAGATCATTAGCATGGAGCCAAGCCTTCTCTAACGACATGCCTGCTCGTAATCGACTTTCTCTTGATCGTCCTTTTGTCGAGACTAACAGCAATCCACAACTATTTTGAATAGTAGCAGCACTTGACTTCCTGAACAATGAACCTTGATCCCATTTTTTCAATAGGGCCATAGTACGAGGATCGCGAGCGATTTGCATACCGATCTTTTGACCCTCTTTCAATCCGAGAGTTTGAATATCAAGTCCCTCACTTAATGGCCTGCCATCATTACCCCAGTTCAGTTCATGTTCGAACAGTTCATTATGTGCAATAGGGTTGAGCATGCGCAGTCTCTCAGCTTCGCCAGTAATTGACGCTAGGGCTGCTAAACGAACATCATCTCCAAAGTACTTGAGGCGGCATCCTGCTTCCAGCGCAACATCCAACAGTTGGATACGTTCATCGCTACTTATTTTCCTCCGGTGTCTTATACTACGATCGGTTAATCGGATGTTGATCATGCGCGCTGCATTTTCGTCTTTGTCAATCGTCTTTGTCGGAAAAATGCTGGCAATGACCAAGCGGGAGTCTGAGGGGAATAGCTCGTATTGCATACTAACGCCAAGCGCTTTCGCTTTCGTTAAAATATTTTCAATGCAAGCGCCTAAGCCTAGATCTGCGATCATATGATCGGCATCAAATACTGAACACGATATCTTCAGGTCATGTAGGACGTGTATTGTTTGACCAGTGATCGAAAACCGCCACGGTTGAAGGTTCCCTGCGGAAGGCGCTTGTCCCGCGGCCTCTATCAATTCCCTTAATGCGTGATCGGAAAGAAACGAGTGCTTTGCATGATCTTGCAAGTCTGTGATCTGGTCGAAACGAGTTCGAGAACGAACATGCTCAGAATTGAAGGTTGTCGATTGCTGTTGTTCCGCATTGATCAGTTCGTGCAAGTCGACATACCACCTTCCGGAATCTGTAAAAGACCCTAAAAGGATTCTGCGAGAAACGTCTGTAGCTACCGCTCCGCCGAGAGAAACAGAAGAAGCGAGTTGAGGCCAAGTGTAAGTAGAATGGCCCATTTCGAGAACAGATGCCTTCATGCGTGGGCTCATATTCTCAATACCCACCATGGGGGCCAAGAAGGGTGCTTTTTCTTCATTGGTCATGTCCGGCCTTACTGCGCTTAAGTCTAAGTCTTTTATCCAACCATGCAGTATTGGCCGATCGGGTTCTAGGTCAAACCGTTCTACGTCGATCATCCCACGGTCACTTGTATCCATTACTACAGGAATCCCCAATTCCTTGGCTTTTAAACGACTAGAAATCTTTACCTGAACCGTATCACACTCCTCAACCAACAGGTCCAGTTTCCCATTCTTCAGGAAGAAGTCCTCCATATTCTCATCCAGCAGACCTTTGGTGAAGATCCTGACTTGTAGATAAGGATCGACCAACGCGATTTCCCTCGCTGCTGCAACAGCCTTGTTAACACCAAGCGTGTCCACACCCGTCCTTATCCTATTCAGGTTACTCAGATCGATTGCGTCAAAGTCTGCAAGACGGATCTCTCCCGCAATGCGCTCTTGGGCAATCGTCATGGCAACGGATCGGCCGACCGATAGACCTACGATACCAATGGACTTGGACGCAAGTAGGCCTTGCTCTTCCTGTGTTATTTTGTTCCGATTCCGGTTGGTCCGCAGTTCAACGAATTCACCTTTGTCTAGGAGATGCACTAAATGATTGATCCACGGGTAGAAGAACCAAACACCTGATTCGGCCATTGGCAAACCGTTGCAGTACTCTTCTTTCAACGTTGACAATTCTGTAGCTGACAGTACACGACCAATCGTTCTGGACTTAAAGAGCTCTTCTAGCTGACTCTCGTAGGTGTCGGTTACGAAAGGGGGTGTGGAGCTCTGCATGAGCTCCATATACCGCGCCTTATCTTGTTGAGAAGAAGGGCGAAGCAAAATCGGACGGTGCAAGAGATCGGTTTTAGACCGATCACCAAGATTTTGTTTATTCATTGTTCCTACCTTGCGGGCGGAGAACAATCAGCGGGTCAGAAGCAAGGTATAACTTTAATAGTATACAAGTAAAGCGTAAAAGGGCGCATTCCGGATTTCCTGAAACTTGTAATAAACAACTTACGTAAAACTGTAGTAAATCCCTTTTCCAATGAAGGTTATTCACCAGCCCCCCGAGGCGATTCCAACCGTACTGATGGTTGATGATGATAAAGCCAATTTAGAATCATTCAAATCTTCATTTAGGCGTGACGCTAAGGTACTGGTAGCGGAAAATGGGCAAGATGCCATTTCATTGCTGGATTCGAACGAGGTGCACGTATTGATAACGGATCAACGCATGCCAGGAATCAAGGGTGATGAGCTGCTATGTATTGTGAAAGAACGATTCCCCTTAGTGCGTAGGATCATTGCTACCGGATATGCGGATATTGAAGCGATCATTAATGCGGTGAACGAGGGCGGATTGATGGGTTATATCTCTAAGCCATGGAAATATGAGGAAGTGAAGGCAATGATCCTGATCGGCTTCATTGCGTATCAAAAAGAAAGTAAGACCAAGCAGTACATCCAGGAGCTTGAATCCAATAACACGAAACTGGAATTCGCATTAAGGCAACGCCTACTTAGTTGAGCTGGCATGTATCTTGCGGCTGATCCGCGATGTACATGAAAAAGACGTTTTTACTTAGCTTGCTAGTCCTGTTTATTCCATTTCTCACTTCTGCCCAATGTGATCGTTGGCAGCAGCATATTGATGTGAGTATGAGTGTGGATCTTAATGTTGAAGACCATCAATTCACAGGGAAGCAATCCTTGGTGTATACGAACAATAGCCCAGATGTGCTTACTGAAGTATACTATCACCTGTTTTTCAATGCCTTCAAGCCTGGCAGTGAAATGGACGTTAGGTCCTTGACCATTGCTGATCCAGATTCACGTGTAGGCGATCGCATATCGAAACTTAAGCCTGAGGAATATGGCCATTTAGAAGTTTTGAACTTCAAGCAAGGAAAGGCATCAGCAAAACTAGAACATCGAGGAACCGTTCTAAAAGTGCTTTTGCCAACACCTATCAAGCCGGGAGGAAAAAGCACGTTTAGCCTGGAATTCAAAGGTCAGGTGCCCATTCAGATCCGAAGGAGTGGTCGTGATAATAAAGAAGGTGTTGCTTATACAATGACCCAATGGTACCCGAAGATCGCGGAGTATGATCACCGTGGATGGCATGCGGATCCGTACGTAGGTAGAGAATTTTATGGTGTTTGGGGCAATTATGATGTGAAGATCAGTTTGGACTCGCGCTACACCGTGGCTTCTACGGGCACGATCCAAAATCCAGGAACGGTCGGGCACGGTTATGCAACAAAGGATGTTGAGCATAAAGAAGGAACAAAGCTCAACTGGCATTTTAAGGCGAAGAATGTTCATGATTTTGCATGGGCTGCAGATCCGGATTACGTGCATACCACATACCAAGTGCCAGAAGGTCCTTTGCTACGTTTCTTCCGAAAAGATGATGACAAACTTGCTGAGACTTGGGATCAATTGCCCGAGTATATGAGTAAGGCGTTTCTCTTCATGAATGAAAATTTTGGGAAGTACCCGTATTCTGTGTACAATTTCGTGCAGGGTGGCGACGGTGGAATGGAATACCCAATGCTTACGATGATCACGGGTAAGAGAAGGTTAGGGAGCTTAGTAGGCGTTAGCGTTCATGAGTTCGTACACAGCTGGTATTATGGACTAATGGGTAGCAACGAAAGTCGTTTTCCGTGGATGGATGAGGGATTCACCCAGTATGCCTCTAGCATTACAATGGACCAATTATTCCCTCCGAAGACAGAAGAAGACCCGCACAATAGCGCCTATCAAGGATATTTCCGGTTAGTGGATGCTGGAAAAGATGAGCCAATGAGTACCCACGGCGATCATTACACGACCAACTTCGCCTATGGGGTGAATGCCTACAACAAAGGAGAAATGTTCGTAGCCCAATTGCGAGGTGTGGTAGGGGATAAGACCGTGTCAAAAGCGCTGAAAAGCTATTACGATGCTTGTAAATTCAAACATCCTGAACCGATTGACGTAGAGCGGGTATTTGAAAAGGAAAGTGGGGTGCATTTAGATTGGTATTTTGATGAGTGGATCAACACGACCCGAACCTTGGATTACGCCGTTACGGGTATATGGGAAGTTGATGGCAAGACCATTATCCATTTGACCAATAAAGGAGGTATGATCATGCCTGTAGACCTGGTTTTGGTTGATAAGAGCGGAGAGGTTAACCATTACCACATTCCGCTTTCGCTGATGTTAGCGCAGAAGCCCGATGATTCAGAGGCATTTTCGTTCTCTGTGGCGGAGCCGTGGCTATGGACTCACCCTGAGTATGAGCTCGTCATTGATCAGGCGTTGAAGGATATCTCTTCGGTAGAGATAGACCCTTATGGTCGCCTTGCAGATGTGGATAGAGGGAATGATGTATTGGAGATACCCGCGAAAATGGGTGGCGTTATCCGACGGTGATCTGGTTGGAGTTGCATACCCAGTTCAATATATATGCCGCCTCTTGCTTGGCGTGCTCATAGTTGGAAGGGTCATCCGCGAACATTTTCTTGGTCTCCTTCTCGACTAAGTATTGAAGAAGTACATCATCAACGGCCAGGCCACTATGCGTTATCACTCCCTTGCTTGAATTACGCCATTGACGAAGAATACCGAGCGCTAATTTCATGGAAGAGCGATCGTGCTTCCTTCCTCCTTGAATAGCCCATGGACGATCTAGACGTTCTGCCATACGATAGCGCAATGCCGTGCGTACCATTTGAATCAAACTAGCGGTGGATAGGTCGCCTTCCGGCCTAGCGATCAAGGATTCAGCAGTGATCGGATCCTTCCTCTTATTGCTGATCTGGTTTTGTTCTCGTAGAATAAAGCTGACCTGGTCAACCACATCCTCTAGTGCAGAGGCGCATGCAACTACAGCGCCATCAAAACCATCGTGGATGCCTTTTTTGATCTCATCCAACATTTGGTGGTATCCATCTACAGGAACAGGTATTTCTCGAGGGTGTAACTGAAAGCCAATGGGGAACAGCGCGTGCGCCCCACGGTTATGTGCAACCCCAACCGTTCGTAGGCATAGGTCGCGCAGAAACGGAGCATCCAGTCCGATCATTTCTCGATCCGGCATAACCTCCATATCAGTACTGCTGAATATTTGGATATGGCTATAAGCGTAGCGCTGCGGATCTATGGTTAGACCTAGACTGCGTATCTGGAACTCGAATAGCATTTCATCTAACTCCAGTGCTGCCTCAATGCTGTCAACGATCAGCAAGATTTTGATCGAACCTCTTGGAAACCCGAGTTCCGTCTCTATTAACTCAAATAAGGTGTTGAACCACCGCGCTTCTAGGTGGCAGAAAACACGGCGCAGAGCGAAAACAATGGCGCCT
>CAZPEQ010000077.1:0-9140 GCA_964585605.1 uncultured Weeksellaceae bacterium
AGGCTGAATACGATCCTAAATCCATCTGCCAGCCGTTTTACGGCTTCATGTACATCTCGCACGGTGTACGGAATGTCCTCTTGCAGCTCTTCAGATTCCTCGACGGGTAAACGCTCGTTCAGCTCGACGAACCGAAGTTTCTTTTTCTTCACTTGGTTGATGGAACCGTTAATGACAATACGTTTCATCCAACTGCCGAATGTGCTTTCGTTCCTGAATTTATCCAAGCTTTGGAACGCCTTAACAAAGCTTTCTTGTAGTACGTCTTCAGCTTCATACTTGTCATTCACGATGCGCATGGACACGTTCATCATTGGCTTTACGTACAAACGGAATATTTCTGATTGCGCGCGTCGATCGCCTGTTCGGCACCTCTCGATCAACTCAATATGAATATCCGCAACGTGTGGCATACTGAAGAACTACATCCTAGAATAAGCCAAAGCGTAGAGACAAACCCATTGAAAGTCCTTCAAGCTCTTCGGTAGCCGGGTCATTACTATTCAGTTTATGTATTAGGCGATAGCTTAGCCCTGCACCGATGCGCATCCATTTAAGGAGGTTCAGTTCCAAGTTAGCACCTGGTTCTGCAATGAGAAAGCCACGTGCATTTTGTAGCTCGGGGTCAAAATCTACTGCTATGTCCCCATTGGGATCCTCAAACCAGTAGTGTTGGGTAGAGTACGCTGTTCCGCCGAACCCTAGTAGAATGGGAAAGGTGAGGTGGATCACTTTTGAAGAACTAATCACTGGTTCGATGTGGATGCCTCCATACCCCATTTGCAAGAATAGAGAATCTCCGGTATCTGTTAAGCGATTACTGAGCACCGGGGTAAGCATGCCGTAGCCTTCGAATCCGAGGTTTACAGAGCGACTGACTACGACGCTTATCTCTCCTCCAGTAAAAAAAGCCTCTTCATTGTTGATATTCGTGAGTTTGCTGTTGAGGCCGATATAACCTCCTATGCCTTTTTGACCACCAAACAAGGTTTGGATCTCTGTATCATGTCGCAGTGGGTCTTGGGCAAAGAGGCTAGACGTAAGAAATAGTAGTAATATGATTCCGATGTAGCGCATGGTTCTGATGTGGTTGGTACACAATGAGAGACAAGGAATCGAAAAAAGGTTGCAAGTCAGAAACAAAAAAACCCGCACGGAGCAGGTTTCTTGTTTAGAATAGTTTTGCGTTCGTTACTGTTTCTGCAGGTGGCCCGTAAGAATCGTTTTCCGGGCACGATACCTAACGATGTACGAACCCGCTGCAAGTCCCACCATGCTGTAGCGCTGCTCGGCACTGCTCCATGTTCGCACGATCTGGCCTTGCATGTTCATTAGCTCCAACGTTTCAAAGTTGACCAAGTCACTTTCCAAGAAGAAAAAGTCGCTCGTTGGATTCGGCATTAACAATAGCGAGCCATTGGCCTCCAGTTCGCTTATCCCAACACTTGAGAAAACAACGATAGTGTCAAATGCAGAACCTACGCAGTTACCACCTCCTTGGTAAACCAAAACCCAAGTTCCAACACCTGCGGCGGCTGGGTTGAAGATACTATCAAATACGCCGTTGCCAAGGTATACGCCACCACTTGGCTCACCCGTACCGTTCAAATTCAAAAGCGGTGCGTTCAAGTCGATGGAATCCAAGCCAAGATCAAACCACGGACTTGCCGAAATATTAACGACCGCCGAATCCATTAGATTACATCCGCTTGAGTTTGAAACGACTACGGTTAATGTATTCGATCCTTGGCTATTCGTAGTTAAGATCGGATTCGGAATATTCGGATCATCTAAGTCATTACTTGGTGACCAAGAATATGTGAAAGTTGAATCCGCCGGAGTAGCTAAAATATTCAGCTGCACAGGTGTATTGACGCATGCCATAGTATCGAGCGGTGTTGTCGTCAATGTTATGGGGTCAGGAATAGCATTGACCGTAATCGTATCTGTAGCTAAACAACCAGGAGGCGCACCCAGGCTGGTCAATAGATAGGTCGTTGCCACAGCAGGAGATGCGATGGCGTTGACACACGTATCACAAGAAAAGTTAGTGCCAATTACTATTGGGTCACCACTAAGGACAGTCCATTGGACAGGGTCGAAACCGAATGCACCGATTGCCTCCCCTAAACTATCGCAGACAGTGACATCGGGACCCGCGAACGTGCCAGGAGTTACAAATACAACGACTCCTTGCGATGTGCTTCCTTGAAGTGGGCACACACCATCGACTGCGTCGACAATGACCGGGCGCACCCCAACACTACCAGTAGGCGCTGTCCAGCAGATCGTGGCAACTACTGGGCCTGTTCCTGCGGTTGTTAAGCTTGCCCCTGGCAACGATGAGGCAATATTGCTCGTTATACTTAACATTTGGCCCGGATCTAAATCATCGAAGGTCAGATCAAAGCAGAAATCCTGCCCTTCACACATGGCAATCGTAGACGGGCCGGTTTGATCGGCGGTTCCTGTGAAATTCGTTAAGCCACTGGTCGTAGCGATCGGACTTGTATTGGTACAGGTAGTGACGAAGAACTGCCTATCAAACATGACACGCCCAATGAACTGGCCGTTACGATATTCACTGACCTGGGTAACTACCACAAAACTGCCTACTGTTGTTGGGGTGAATGTTACAGCGCCGTTTAAGGGGTCGACCGTAATACCAGTGATTGGCAGTGGGCCTGTGAAAGGGGGGGTGTACATAAGGGGTACCGCACCCGCATCAAGTGCCGAGACCAATTCATACACGAGAGAATCTCCGTCCAGGTCAATGACAACAGGGTTCCTTGTGACCTGCGTGTTGGCACATACTACAGGAATTGTTACGTCTAGAAAATCAGGAGAAGAATTTTGGCCTTGGAATTGCCCGCTAATGAACGCTTCCACGTACGTCGCGTCGCTAGCAGGGTTTGCAAGGTTTACAGTAGCCCCATTCCTACAGCACACATCCCAAGAGAGGGTCCAATCACAGGTAAATCCTTGCTGTAACACGACGGTATCTGAATATTGCACGATTTCAAAGCCAGGTTGAGGGCCACCGATGCAATTCGATGGAAGTAGAATGGGGTCGCATGTATTTGACGAAAAAAATGAAGAAACCTGAGGAAGTGTTTGTACAAAACTGCCACAAGGCCCATTAACATCCAATGGAGCACTGGCAGTCAGGTTAATACCACCACAATCCCTAATGATCGCTAAGTTGACAATATAACTTCCAGGACTGATCTCCACGTAGGTGATTTTTGCCCCTGCAACGTGCGAGGCAACGCCCTCAACACTCATGCAGAGAAAAACAAATGCTAGAAGAGAGCCGTAAAGATTTTTCATTTTGTCGTGTTTGCAGCCGAAATATACGAATAGCGATAGTTTTGCGTAACATAGAATGTTAAGAAAAGGGGTGATAGCGGTAGTTGTTCTGGCGATTCTGTTGAGCTGCTTCCAATTGCACAGCTCCACACGGGAATTAGGATCCGTGAAGGCAAATCGAATGGAGCTTTCTCATATTAAGTACGGCTTGTTCAACGTAGATGCGTGGAAACAAGTCATTGCTGGAATTATCACTAAGAAGGTCAATGAGTTTGAGTTAACGCCAGAAAGCCGCCCTGAGCTCAAACGGAAGATTGAAGGATTATTGGAAAAACTCGTTGCCGAGATCGAGCTAGTACTTGATGATCAGAACCGTAAAAAAGGAATAAAGGGCTTTTTACGTGGAGTGGCCATGGATGTGTTCGACGTGGTTGATGATGTTAAACGAGGAATCCCAGAATATGCTGAGGTCATATTAAACTACGTGGAAGACCCCGATAATCGGGAAGACATTAGGCGATATTTGATACAGCGATTCAATGAATTCGCAGACAATACGGCAGGGGAAGTAGACTATCAGGTATACAATGATATTATCAGCCAATACGGCGCAGTGGATAAGCCCGATTGCTTGGGGAAACTAGCAGAACGAGAGGCCAGTTTGCAGCAGGTTAACCGGGTTTGGACTACTGTATTACTTGTTGCATTGCTAGCACTCATGCTGTTCATGTTGATCGGCGCACGTACAAGCGTGTCTGAATTGTATTTCATGGTGGCCGCCTGCTTTGCTCTCCTTTTGGCAGGAATAACCCTGCCAATGATCGATATCGAAGCGACCATAAGTAGCTTTTCCTTCTTGCTTGTTGGGGAGTCTGTGCAATTTGTCGATCAGGTGTTATTCTTTCAAAGCAAAAGCATAGGAGAAGTGGTTGTTCTACTTTTCGAAAGAGGGGAATTGCCGTTGATCGGTGTGGCCTGCTTGATATTTGCGTTCAGTGTGTTTATTCCTGCGCTCAAATTGGTGTACTCGGTCATTACCTTGTATAGAAGGAGAAAGCCAAGATCCGGATTTGGGAATTTTCTGGTATTCAAAAGCAGTAAGTGGAGTATGGCCGATGTGATGGTGGTGGCCATATTTATGAGCTACATTGGTTTTAACGGGGTGATCAACAGTGAACTTACGCAAGTAAAGAATCTTACTGGGAATGTAGAGGTGTTCACAACCAATAACAGCACATTAATGATCGGCTTCTATTTATTCACCGCTTACTGTTTAGTCGGCTTATTGTTGGCTACGGCCATAGAGAAAAAGCTCGATGCGGTTCGAAGCCCAGCACAGTCTAGCCAATCGTAGAAGCATGGGCCACGATTAGCCTCTTACCTTGAGCATGCTCTTTACCTGCTGTATGCCAAGATTTTGGAGGCGACAATAGTAAACTCCAGTGGGCATAGGGCCTAAATTGCAGTCCGTTGTGTACGTGCCAGCAGCCTGATGCTGATTCACCAAGGTCTTAACCAATCTGCCTTCTTCGGTATACACTTGCAATACCGTTGATCCTCCGTTTGTTACATATTTGATGGTCGTATTCTCCACGAACGGGTTCGGATATACTTCCATCGCCACTTCACCTGCTTGATGATTCAGGTCATGCACACTTACTCCCAGGCAACCTGCTGGATCAACGAGAGATAAAGGCTGATAGCTATTCAACATGATTCCATCAACATCTGCTTGACTCAGGCAGAACCAATCTCGCAAGACCGAACCGAATACTGAACGGAAATCGTATTGCATGGTAACATTAGTGCTAACGGTGGAATTGGCATCAATCACCGGATTTGATCCCAGAATTCCTGGAACGACCTGCGAACCGAAAAGGAACATGGGAGCCGCGGCCCCGTGGTCGGTTCCGTCAGAACCGTTGCTCACAATTCTGCGACCGAATTCAGAAAAGGTCATACCCATAACTCGGTCTTCCAAGTTCAGTAAACTCAGGTCATCTTGGAATGCGTGTATCGCGTCAGACAACCCCTGAAGCAGCGTAGCATGTGCTCCTATGGTAGGATCGCTTGTATCAACTTGCTGGGCATGCGTATCGAATCCGGTTAAACTTACCCAGTAGATCTTGGTCTTCAATCCTCCGCATATTAGCTGCGCAACGATCTTAAGCGCTTGGGCGAGGCGCCCTGACGGGGTATTGTTGATGTTGTACAATGTACTCATGTTGCAACCCGCCACCGCAGCATCTTCAATCACGTCCCCGTAGAGATCCGTTTGTCGTTGCACATTACGCAGGTAACCAAGCTTGCCACCTTTACAATCAGCGGTCAAGGGATCGGTATATACGCTTCCCACTAAGTCCAGCGGGTCGTCTGTGTTTTGAATGGCGATGCCCATGCCCGTTCCTTGGTTGTAAAGACCTATACCAACATTGCCGCCTATACGAATCGCTAGCGGGTCGGGCATGGTAGCGTTGGGAAATCCTGTCGGGAAATTCGGATATTCTTGGTGCAGGTAACGTCCCATTATACCACTATCCAGTACCTGT
This sequence comes from uncultured Weeksellaceae bacterium, assembly GCA_964585605.1. Classification (GTDB taxonomy): domain Bacteria; phylum Bacteroidota; class Bacteroidia; order Flavobacteriales_F; family PHOS-HE28; genus CAZPEQ01. The sequence continues at coordinate 5,859 of CAZPEQ010000077.1, forward strand.
GTAGTGTCGGCTCCAGTTTCCCAGATGTCGGTAGAACGAAAGTGCGAAAAGTTCGGATTCGGGTAGCCAGCACTTTGTATGATGCTTAGTTTTCCGTCATCCCAAAGGTCTTTCATGCCACCCATAGCAGGATGTAGGCCGGTAAGTCCTCCTGTCCCACTCAAAGGCAGGACCTGCGAGTCAGGAATAAGTACATTACTTCTGAAGTTTGATAGCAGCGGATATTGGTCTAACGGAATGACCGTATTAAGGCCGTCATTGCCGCCAAATAATTGCACCACAACTAATACCCGATCATCTTCAACGCCCCCAAGTGGTGCGAGAAGAGGGTTGGCCATGCCCTGTACAGCCATGCCTCCAACGGTTGCCGCGGAAGTGCTCTTAATGAAATCTCTTCTTTTCATGATCAGCTTCTTCGTTGGGTTACATTAAGTGATGTTCGGCAGCCCCTTGCATGTCAAGCATTAGAGCAGCTAAAATGTTTGGGACCAATTGTGCCGCCGTGTTCATGGTGCCTGGGTTAACAACATATTCGTCGTAGGCGACCGTCCAGTGAAAATTGGCTGTCTGTCCAAAGAGTAGGTAATTCTGCTTCAGTTGGTCACGCACGCTTTGCGAAACGGGTACGGCAAATAGGAGATCAGCCAAGTCTTGAACTAAGGCATCAGGATCTGAAGGATTGCTCAAGTCGCCCACGAAATCGACGAAGTCGATTAAGTTCGCCGTGTTCATGCTGGCGGTTTGGTACTGGTTCGAACCAGTGGAAAACCCTACCACGGATAACACTTCGTAGATTAATTTACGAACTGGATAGGTTGCCGTATCCAACCACAACTGGTCAAACTGAGGGAATTGATGCAGCGCAGGCCAACCTGCAACATTCGGCGGATTGTCGATGTCCTGTCCTGAGAATGCAGCTACTTCATAAACATCTGCATAGTTGTTATAAAGCGCCTCGACCTGCGTGGCAGGGTCGGGGAAAGGTTGCTTGAACAAGCGAATATTTCCGACAAGGAAATCCAGTGGACTTCTCACCATACACGCACGAATGGATGCATCGAAAAAAGCTGTAGAAGAAAGCAACTCGGTCATTACAATCCGCATTTGATTCGGATTGCCAACCTCGTTTCTGAACGTGATCGCTAATTCTTCGATTACATTTTGCTCCACATTCGCATCGATTTCATGGTGAACGAAGAAACGGTAGAGTTCCCGGCAAACATGTTTACTGACATCTTCTTTGTCGAAGATCATGTCAAGCAGTGCGTTCAGTTCATCTGCACCGCCAGTTGTTCCGCTCACGCCAGCTACGATCGTACTGTTAAAGTAAGGGCTGAACTGTTTGTCACCCGCATCATGCTGATTAGGTTCAAACTCAACGAAAGGAATTATAGGCAGTCCTGTATTGTCTACCGTGCGCACCTTCCATCCAGTTAAGACTCGGGCTGCTTGTTGCACATCTGCTTCAACATAGCCTGCACTTTCTCCTAACGTGAATAACTCCATTAACTCACGCGCATAGTTTTCATCAGGTGCAGCAGAAACGTTCAAATAACCGTTCAAATACCGAAGCATGGCCGGTGCGATTGTTGTATCGTATATCAGTGATCGAAAGTTGCCCAAGCAGTTATCTCGGAACAGTTGATTGAGTTGATACACTGGTTCGGGAAGACTCACCACCAGAGATTCTGTTACCAAGAGACTCTTCCAGAACAGAACCATTTTCTCACGCAAATTCGACTCTTGCTCGATGATTTGGCCCATCCACCACCTGGAGACACTATTGCGCCGATTAAATCCTGAAAAGGAAATTGTGCTTAGGTCTCGAGGTGTGTTTACCCATGTGCTACCAAAAGGAACGCTGGGGTCAACCAAGTTGGGATCGGGGTTGCCCAAGGCATCATCTGTCCAATAAGTCTTTACAGGAGGAGGCGGGTTGGTCGTGAACGTTAACAACTCATCCACTGCCTGTGTTAAGGTCATACCTGAATAGATGTTCAGATCCGCAACGGTGACCCCGAACAATGACCTGCGCAGCAGGTGCAGAAGCTCTTCCTTCCCAAACGTTCCTGTGTACGGTTGTAGTGGCATGGAGTAGGTAATTTGATAGTATGACCAAGTTAGGCGCAAAAAAATTTAAGAGTTGTTTAGAAATCTTAAAATTTTCGGCACCCTTGGCTGATATCAAGAGTCATTCATCCAGTTAACTTCGCGGGTAATGAAGATTATATCGTTCAATGTGAATGGAATCAGGGCGATTGCGAAAAAGGGCTTACTCGATAAGATCAGAGAATTGGATCCTGATATTATGTGCTTTCAGGAAACGAAGGCTACCCCGGAGCAAGTGGCAGAGGTATTGGCAGATTTAGATGGCTATCATCTGTCAGCCAATTCTGCTGAACGTAAAGGCTATTCTGGCACAGCAGTGATCAGTAAGGAAGAACCTGTTCGTATCGACTTGGGTATTGGCACGGAAGAGTATGATCAGGAAGGCAGGGTCATAACGGCAACATTCCCGGGTTTCAGTTTGGTGAATGCGTATATACCTAATTCTGGAAACACGCTGGCCCGGTTGCCGTACAGGAAACAGTGGGATTTGGCCATGTGTTCTTATTTGCAAGAATTGCAGGCGAAGCGTCCCGTGGTATATGTTGGAGATTTGAACGTGGCCCATCGAGAGATCGACCTGGCTCGACCGAAACCCAATTACAATAAGAGTGCTGGATTCACGCAGACGGAAATTGACGGGTTGGATAATTACGTTGCGGCAGGCTTGGTTGATTCCTGGCGCTCGATGCACCCTGATGAGGTCAAGTATTCGTGGTGGAGTTATCGCGGTGGTGCGCGTGAGAGGAATGTAGGCTGGCGGATCGACTACTGCCTGGTCACCGATGCAATTATGCCCAAGGTTAAGGAGTCCTTTATCCTGAACGAAGTACTTGGTAGTGACCATTGCCCAGTTGGTATTGAATTAATGCTTTGAGCAGCACACGACTTCCTCTTCCTGAAGATGTGCTAGAGCGGCTGCGTCTGCTAAGCGGATCGGATCCGGAAACGGTGAAAAAAGCGTTTGGCCAAGACCCAAATATCAGTGTACGCCTTAATCCGTTAAAACCAACGCAGCACCTTGTTGGTGAACAGGTGGTTCACTGTGAACAGGGACAGTATCTCAAGCAAAGACCTTCGTTCGTAATGGATCCCTTATTTCATGCAGGGGCGTACTACGTGCAAGAAGCGAGCTCCATGCTTGTTGAGCAATTCGTGCTGCAGCTGGGGCTGCAG
>CAZPEQ010000078.1:0-9081 GCA_964585605.1 uncultured Weeksellaceae bacterium
CTGGCCTGTTCGCGCTCTCTGTGATGAACCACACGTTACCTACGTCGGTAAATAACGCGCCTTCAATGAAACCGATCAGGCCAAAGCGGTATTCCAGGTTCCCTTCGAGGTGGATATCGCCGATACGGTCAAAAGTGACCAGCGGTTCGTTAAAACTCCCTGGGCCAACGCTGCGCGCTCGCCACGCGCGTAAACCATTTGCACCTCCTCCAAAGAAACTGGTCTCAAAAGGCAGTACGTCTAAGTTGTTCAATGGTACGCCAACCCCGAAGGAAGCGCGGGCCACCAAACTACTCTTTGCATGAAAATTCCGATAGTAACGGAAGTCGTTGTCAATTTTCACGTATTGGGCAAATCGAATGCCGTTTATCACAAAAAACGGTTCGCCCGTTTCGGCATCTACGGTGGATGAGGCCCCTGTTCTGTTGAAGATCGCCCGCAAGAGGTTCCCACTGGTCTCCAGTTCAGAGCGCCAGTACCATACATGCCTTTTTAATTTTTCAGTGTCTTGCGTATTGAAGGTGTAAGACGCGCGTGCACCAATGATAAAGTGGTTGGTGTAAGAATCCGTTAAGACCGGATCATTCGTCTCATCCAAGTACTGTTGAAAGGCATCAGACAATCGCGGGATAATGATCTCGTTGATCTCGATTGGGAATATCGACCATTGTTTGTACCGATTTTCATTCCATTCGTAGCCGAACGAACCCCGCGTTAGCACGCGGGTGAAGTCAGGCCGGCGCTGAAAGCTGTACAGCAGGCTAAGTGTAGTCCGCGGAACGTTGGAACGGGCAAATCTGTCCTGAGGCACAAAGGGAATCAGGAACTTAGGGAAGCGTAAGGTCAATTCAGGTCCGATCTCCACCGTGTTGAACAGCACATCGTTCGTTCCTATGGTTCCATTGCTTCCTGAGCTTTCTCCTGTGATGCTTTGCTGTGCTTCCAGTCCAAGGTTCAATTTTAGGTCAAGGCTTTCCATGCCGCGGAAGAGGTTCTTGTGCTGGTAACCCAAGCTCAATGTTGTGCCCAGAAACCCGCCGCGGTTGGTGCCAAAGCCTTCTACCGAAACATTCTGCTGCCGAGCAGGAAACACACGTATGTAGGTGTCCAGTTGATCAGTTGAATTGGTACCTGTGCTATCGAATGTGATATCGATCCGCTGGAAGGTGCGTAAACCGTTAAGTCTAGCATAGGTATTGTCGGCACCCTTCTTATTGTACCGATCTCCTGGCGTTAAGAAGATCGCCCGCAATAGGCTTTTGGATTTTACGGTCTGCCTGTCGTTGTATTGAAACGAGTAATCATCTGCGACTAAGGTGTCTTTCGGAGCAAGTTCATCACGCTGTGTTGTTACATAGACCTTGTTGATCGTATAGGTACGTGTAGCGGGGCCCGTAACTAATGGTGTGCCGTCAGGGTTTAGAAAAAGGATCTCCACGTTGCCCTGGCGCATGTTGTTCGCCGTATCCACGCGCATTTTTATAAAGTCTTTCGTGAAGTAGTAAAAGCCGTGTCGTTTGAATGATTCCGTAAGGCGCAATTGCTCCTGCGCAAGCACGTCCATATCGAAACGTTCACCTGATATGATCGGTGACTCCTGCCGCTCTCCGGAAATGATCTGGCGCATGTGCTCATGCTGAATCGAATAGGATACCGTACCGAAGGTGTATGGTTCTCCTTCTTCTATGATGTATGTCACCTCCGCCACCTTGTCTTTTGGAAAGACCACTTCATCCCGCACTTGCGCATTAAAGAATCCCTCTTTATTCAAAAAGAGTTTCAATTGGCGGCGGCTTTCCGCGGTAAGCGAACTGTCCAATATCACCGGGGGCTCACCCACATCATCACGCCACCATTCGGCGGTCGTGCGCTTGAGTTCTTTCGGGGGTTTATTCTTTGCCGTTCGTTTGGCGTTTTTCTTGTCTAACTTTTTTTGCTTCCTTATCCGCTGCGATTCGATCTTCTCTGAGTGGGAAATATTGTACATGGATAAGTAAAAGCGGAGTCCTAGAATGCGCTTATTAGGCCTTTGTTTTACGATCTCCTCCAACTCGTATTTATCTATCGCCCGATTACTATGCTCGATACTGGTGTGGGTTAGTAAGCGCTCTCCCTCCTGTAAGCTTTTCGTTGCACTGCATGCGTTGAGCAGAAACGCCGCAAGCAAATAGGGAATGATATGACGACAGGAACGTATCACAGGTCAGGTATGCGGCGTATTTTGGTCGCTAAGACAAATATATCCTTGGTATGAGCAGTCAAGCAGCAATTAAACGGATAAGAGGCCTCCATCGGAAGAAGGAACGCATAAGTTCTGGACTGGCGATCGCGCAAGGAGGAAAACTTGTTCGAGAACTTCTGGAAAGCGATATGAGCCTGATCGAGCTGCATGTACGGGCAGACCAGCAAGAATTGCTCCAAGGTTTAACCGGTGTTGACATGGATATCGCGAATCAAGAAGAGTTAGATAAAATGGCCACCATGCAAACGGGGGTATCTGCAGTTGCCGTGTTCGAACAGCCTGATTACGGAGCGCTGTTGCCAGAAGAAGGCGAAGTGTACTTGGCTTGCGATGCCGTTGCTGATCCGGGTAACCTTGGTACAATCATTCGCAGTGCGGAGAATTTCGGTATCACGGGAGTGGTATTGGGCTTGGAAACGGTTGACCTGTTTAATCCGAAGTGTGTGCAAGCCACTATGGGGAGCCTGTTCAGAGTGCCTACTTTCCGCATGGATCTGTTTGAATTGAATGCAGTGGACGTGTCCATTTACAAGGCAGAGTTGGAAGGACAGAGTTTGTATGATGTAGAAATGGATTCACCAGCGATCGTGGTTGTGGGAAACGAAACGCATGGGGTTACGGAGGAGTTTAAAGAAGCAACGGCGATAACCATCCCGATCACAGGAGATGCCGAATCGCTGAACGTGGGTATGGCCGCTACCGTGATCGCGGCAGAGCTTTACCGTCGTGAATTAAGCTAATGAGGCCTTGGCACATCGAATGCCGTCCATAGCGGCACTTACGATGCCACCTGCATATCCCGCACCTTCTCCACAAGGGAATAATCCGCTCGCCTCAGGGTGCTGCAAGGTCTCCCGATTTCTTGGAATGCGAATGGGACTGCTTGTTCTCGATTCTATGGCCACAGCAATGGCATCGTTCGTAAGGTATCCGGGAAGCTTCTTGCCAATGCCTTGCAAGCCAATGCGCAGCGGATCCAATACATGGGCGGGTAGAAGTTCATGTACGGGCCGTGATACGACTCCTGGTAGATAACTGGAATTATCGATCTCTGTAGAGGTCTTTCCTGTTATCAGATCTTGGAGGCGTTGGGCGGGCGCTGCCTGAGTGGATCCTCCTGCCAACCAAGCTGCGCGCTCTAATTCCTGCTGCATGTGCAAGGTGCTAAAGGGGTCATCGCTGGGCCGCTTAACCTGAACGACCAAGCCAGAGTTCGCAAAGGGGTTATTTCGTTTACTGGGAGACCAACCATTAGTCACCACTTCTCCAGGCGCCGTGGCACATGGCGCGATCACACCGCCCGGACACATGCAAAAAGAGTATACCCCAACACCTTGCACTTGCTCAACTAAACGATAGCTGGCAGGAGGAAGGAAATCGCCTCGCTGGGCCATGCGGTACTGGATCTTGTCGATTAACCCTTGCGGATGCTCAACGCGAACGCCAATGGCTATATCCTTAGATTCCAAGGCCATTCCCTTTGCGTGTAATAGGGTGAATGTGTCACGTGCAGAATGTCCTGTAGCGAGTATCAGTTTCGTGCAGGGCAATTCGCCTGAGTCGTTCACCACAATAGATCGGAGCTTGCCCTTCTCTATATGCAGATCCGTTAATCGGGTGTTGAATCGACATTCTCCTCCAGCACGTTCGATCGCCGCGCGCATGGCAGATATGACAATTGGAAGTTTATTGGTGCCAATATGCGGATGGGCATCTACCAGAATATCGGCTGGCGCACCAAAAGCAACTAACCACTTCAAGATGTCTTCAATTTTCCCGCGTTTATGGGATCGCGTGTACAGTTTCCCATCTGAGAAGGTACCCGCACCACCTTCACCAAAGCAGTAGTTGCTTTCGGGGTTCACAAGGTGTTCTTTGTTCAGTTGAGCAACATCTCTTCTCCGCGCCCGTACATCCTTGCCCCGTTCAATAAGTATGGGGCGTTGCCCTTGCAACACGCACTGAAGTGCCGCAAAAAGACCGGCAGGGCCGCAACCAACAATCAGTACCTCACTTTTGCCGTCAACTTCCGGTAAGTGGGTTGAAGGAATATCGAATTGTTGAACAGGTTCATCGAAAAACAGCTTCACGCGTAAGCGGTATTTCACCTGGCCCCTTCGCGCATCAATGGATCGTCGCGTGATCAATATTCCTTCACACGAAGAGCGCCCTGCATATTGTAACGCTATTCCTTTAACGGTTTCGAGGTCATGCGCCGCGGCTGGGCTACACTCAATATCAACCTCTTTTTGCATCACTTAACCTTCAAAGGTGAAGGTCAGGAAGTAGTTCTTTGTTCGAAGACTTTCGAGCGTTCGACTGAAACGAGTGCCATCATCCACCAACTGATTGGGTATGCCAACACCGATCTTCAGGTCTATACCGAACTTAAAGTAGGTAAGGAAGAAGTCTACGCCGCCGCCCACTTCATAACTATAATCAGATCGGCTCAATTTGACGACGACATCATCATCTAGGTTGTTATTGACATCCTCCTGACTAGCCATGTCCAAGCTGTACTTACCTCCAGCGATCATGTATACGGCAAAGTTGTTAATGCGGTCAGAGCGGAACTTGAGCAACAATGGAAATTCTAGATAGGTAGACTCAATAGGTTTATCGAAGATGCTTACTTCTCCATCTGATTCCAAGAACCGGTATTGCAGCACCCGATCTTGAAAGGATAGAGAAGGGATGAAGCGAAGGCTTAAGTTCGGTGTCATATTCAAGCTGGAAATGATTCCCAAATTGAAACCCGGTTTGCGCAAATGCTCAACCCCTAGTAAGGAATCTTCCACGAATGCAGTTGGGCTTTTTTTAAGGAAAAAATCAGCGTTGTTGTACCCAAGGAGAAACCCAAAATGAAGTCGATTCAAATCGAAATTGGGCAAATTCTCCGTTTTAATGTTCTTACCTGAGGTGTAGCTCTGCCCAACAGTTAGCAGCGGAAGTAACAGCAAGAGAATAAGAGATATGCGCCTGACACGAATCATCGCTATGCGAATTTAGGAATTAACGCACGCTTGAACGCCTTATTTCGTAGCGGAGTAAATGGTTGCAATGCCGCCCGTGACCTGCTTAATGCGTTCTGCCTTGCCTCCAGCCTTGATTACGACGTTCATAAATTCTTGACCAGCAGGGAAAGCGTCGACAGATTCGGGCAAATAGGTGTAAGCCGCACTATCGCCAGAGACCAGTTTGCCTACTGTAGGCATCAGATAATGGAAGTAAAATCGGAAGAGTTGTTTGAAGGGGGCTTTCGATGGTTTGGAGAATTCGAGGACGACTAAACGACCACCTGGCTTAACAACCCGCATGAGTTCATTCACGCCAACCTGTAACTTCCCGAAGTTTCGGGCACCAAATGCTACGGTTACCGCATCGAAGGTGTCATTTTCAAATGGCAAGGCTTCAGAATCGCCCTTTACCAATCGGATGTGTTCTGCCAAACCTCGCTTGCTCACCTTCTTTCTGCCTAACTCTAACATGCCTTCAGAAAGGTCTAGTCCCGTGACTTTGTCGGATACCTTAGAGAGGAGTATGGCCAGATCTGCTGTACCAGTAGCTACGTCGAGCACATGGTCTGGCTTTCCTGTTGCCACAAGCTTAACGACTTTCTTTCGCCAACCTTGATCGATTCCCAAGGAGAAAAGCCGATTCAAGAAGTCATAGCGATGCGAAATACTGTCGAACATTTGCTCGACTTGCTCCTTTTTGGATCCTCCTTCCACGTACGGTTTAACGGTACTCATGTATGGGTTAGGACGTTAAGTGCTTCCGTGCGCAGTTGTTCTTTTTGTATTGGAACGACTCCAACGTATTCACACACAATACCACCAGCCAGATTGCTAAGTGTCGCAATACCGATTGGATCTACTTGGCTGGCTAAACACAATGCGGCTGTGGCGATTGCTGAATCGCCCGCACCACTCACGTCTACGACAGCACGTTCATGTGCAGGTAAGAAATGAGCAGCTTCACCATCATCTACGAAAACGCCATACTCAGAGAGGGTGACCAAGGTACAGGCGTTACCGATTTTTTCTTTAAGCATCCGTGCCGCTTCTTTAATGCGCTCTTGATCTCCGCTTGGGATCGGAAGCTTCATTCCCTCTCGCAGTTCTTTCAAGTTGGGTTTGAAGAGATGAATACCTCGGTAGTTAAAGAAGTTCTTTTTCTTGGGATCCACCGCTACAGGAACACCGGCTTTTTTTGCCAGATCGATCAATTGCTCAATGACGGTGGCACTTAAGACGCCTTTGTTATAGTCCTCAAGGATGAGTACATCGCACTGGTCAATCAATTTTGATGCTCTTCGCAACAGCTCGAGTGTATCCTCCTCGGAGATATCATCAGTCTGTTCTTCGTCAACGCGCACAATGTGCTGATTGTCGCTGATCACCCGTGTCTTTAAGGTGGTCTTGCGTGTTTTAGAATGTACAAGTCCGGCTATACTTATCTCTTTCTCTTCCAACAAAGACGCTATTCGCTCTCCTTCTTGGTCTTGCCCGACCACCGACAAAATGATCGCCTTAGCGCCCAATGTGCGTACGTTCTTGGCCACATTAGCCGCGCCTCCCAGTCGGTCATTCCTTTCTGTGACCGTAACCACAGGTACAGGTGCCTCAGGTGACATGCGTTCTACCAAACCCCAGATGTAAGAGTCAACCATTACATCACCAACAACCAAGGCGGTAAGATCGGTGAACGAATCAATGATTTGATCGACGTTCATGATCAGCTTAACACGGCAAGTGCTTTTTTCATCCGAGAGATCCCTTCTATAAGAAGGTCATTAGACGTGGCGTAACTGATGCGGATGTGGCCAGGCATCCCAAACGCCTCGCCGTCAACAACGGCTACATGTGCCTCTTCAAGCAAATACATGCTTAGTTCTTGACCATTTCGTATCGTTCGTTCACCGAATCGCTTGCCGAAGAAAGTGCTTACATCTGGCATGACATAAAAAGCTCCTTCTGGTTTGTTACACCGAACGCCGGGGATTTCCGCCAATTTCTCCAGCACCAGATCACGTCGTTCTTTGTACAGTTTTCGCAGGTCGTTAAAAGCGGTTGGATCCACTTCAAGAGCCGCTATGGCCGCGCGCTGTGCGATTGTATTTGCACCAGATGTAACCTGCCCCTGAACTTTGTTGCACGCTTTGGCAAGCCAGGTTGGGGCTCCTATGAATCCAATTCTCCAACCGGTCATGGAGAAAGCCTTGCTGAGGCCATTGACCGTAACAACACGACCCGCCATATCTGGCAGGGAGCCGAGCGAAACATGCTCTCCACTGAAAATAATGTGTTCGTAGATCTCATCACTGATTACGATCAGGTTGGGATGGCGGAGTACAACCGCTCTAAGTTTTTCTAGCTCAGTTCGGGTCACCACTGATCCACTGGGATTGGCCGGAGAACTGAATATGAGTAAGCGTGTTTTATCATCTATCGCGTTAGCAATATCGTCGATATGGGCTTTTAGGTCTTGTTCAAACGTTGAAGCGACGATCCGAGGTTCACCACCTGCCATAAGCACCTGTCCTTCATAGCTTACCCAAAAGGGGGCTGGCAATACGACATTATCTCCCGGGCCGATCAAGCTGGAGATCACATTAAAAATACTTTGCTTAGCACCAGTGCTCACGGTGATTTGATCGGGCGCGTAATGCAAGTTGTTATCACGCTTGAATTTCGCGCATATCGCCTCGCGCAATTCCAAGTAGCCGTTCACGGGAGGATATCGATGGAACCCATCGTTTATAGCTTGGTGGGCCGCTTCAAGCACTGCACTAGGTGGTTGTTGATCAGGCTCGCCTAAGCTGAAGGCGATCACGTCGTGCCCTTGCTCGCGGAGTTCACGGCTTTTCTTGGCCATCTCTAAGGTGGCTGAAGCAGGCACGGCACTAATTGTTGGCGACAAACGTTCTGATACCATGCTGGGGTTTTGAACGGACATGCCGTCAAAGCTATACAACGCACCTCGTGTGGCACAAGGCCTTAGCAATATATTAGGGGTCTTAACTAACGATCTATGAACATCTGGATTGCAATTTGCTTTGGGATAATTGGGATGTTGGTGGTTGCCGTAATGGCCTACCAACTTTTGAAACAGTTGATTGATGAGGAGAATCGACGGCGCTTGCATGAGTATAAGCGAGATGATCACAAATCGCTTATACCGCTGCGTTTGCAGGCATATGAGCGAGCGGTTTTGTTCCTTGATCGGATTAATCCAGGGGAACTTGTGCTACGGGTGCATAAAAGTCATATGGATTCAAGGACCTTGCACCGGGAGTTGTTGCTTACGATCAAGGAGGAGTACGGGCATAATGTCTCTCAGCAACTTTATATGTCTGAAAAGGCGTGGGCAACGGTCAAACAAGCTTCGGAGGAGACGAAACGTCTTATGAATGTGGCCTTGGAAAAGAGTGGAGACAAGGCTACCGGAACTGACTACAGCAGGCACGTGTTTGAAACACTTGCTCAATTACCTCATACACCTAGTCAAGCCGCTATTCAGGTTCTGCGCGCGGAATTTCAGGGTTTGTTCTCATGAACTCGAGTACTTGGTCAGCAGCGTTGATCGGGTTCAGTTGCCCTGCGAATACGTGTTGTTCTATTTCGGTGATATGTTCCCGAACCTTGACGTTGTTGAGCTGAGCGAGGAGTGAATCATGAATGCGTTGCGCCATCCAATTGACCATACGTTTTTTACGGCGTGCGGCTATCACTCCTTTTTCGTGCAAGTTCGCGTGAAGTAATTGTAAGTGATCGGTCAAGGCTTGAACTTGTTCTTTCTCTAGGGCTGAGCAGGTAAATACCTGTGCCCTAGAGCCA
>CAZPEQ010000079.1:0-9062 GCA_964585605.1 uncultured Weeksellaceae bacterium
TCAGAAGCCAATAGGGAGTACAATTTGAAGGCATTGCAGGTATCAGGGTCTTTGGATTCTTCCAAGCCCTTGCTATCCGTTACAATACCCATGACCTGCTTCTTCAGTTGTTTCTCAGGCAAGAACAAACCGATCACATTGTCACGACTCTTACTCATCTTCTCCCCATCCGTTCCGGGAATGAGCATGGTATTCTCCTGCACTTTCGCCTCTGGCACCACCAGGGTGTCACCCATTTGGTGGTTCAAGCGCTCGGCCACACTGCGGGTCATTTCTAAATGCTGCAGTTGGTCTTTGCCCACAGGTACAACCTCCGCGTCGTAAAGCAAAATATCTGCAGCCATGAGCATGGGGTAGGAGAACAGGCCCGCATTCACATCTTCCAAACGATCGGCCTTGTCTTTAAAACTATGGGCTAGGGTCAAACGCTGGTATGGGAAGAAGCAACTGAGGTACCAAGCCAATTCGCTACACTCAGGCACATCACTCTGGCGGTAGAATACGGTCTTATCAACGTCCAATCCAGAGGCCAACCAAGCGGCGGCCACGCCATAAGTAGCTTCACGAAGCTTGTCTGCATCCTTCACTTGCGTGAGTGAGTGCAGGTCAGCGATGAATAAGAAGCTGTCATTGCCCGAATCATTGCTCATGGCAATGGCGGGTTTAATTGCTCCTAATACGTTGCCCAAATGAATGGTACCCGTACTTTGTATACCTGTTAAGATGCGTGCCATAGGATAGTGCGCGCGAAGATAGCAGGCGACGCCCGTACTCGCTATGGGCTTAATTTTGCAAGCTTTCAATGAACCGGAACAAGCGCAGGACGGGTTCTGAGCGAATACCTCAGAGTAATGATGGGCGAAGCAAAATAGCCGTGTGGCTGTTCGCGCCCTTCCGCTTCCTGTTCAAACTGTACTTCTTGGTCGTGTTTTTGGGTAGCATTCTGGTGCTATACCCCATTTTCAAATTTCATTTGGCAAAGGAATCTCGATACCGCAAAGCGTTTTCATTGATGCGTGCTTGGGCAAGCTTTCTTCAATGGGCCATTTTTTCGCCAGTTAAAGTGGAATGGCAAGGAGAATTACCACCACCGCCTTACGTGATCTGCGGTAACCATAGCAGCTACCTCGATATCGTACAGATGTACAATGTCATACCAGATTACTTCTTGTTCATGGGTAAGCACACCCTGCGGAAGTGGCCGCTGTTCCGCATGTTCTTCAAGGACATGAACATTGCCGTCAATCGTGCGAATCGCTTAGAAGCGGCTCGTTCATTGGACTCGTGTAAACAGGCTATTGAAAAGGGAGAGTGCATTTCCATTTTTCCGGAGGGGACCATACCGCAATCTGCGCCGCGTTTAGGCGCGTTCAAGGCGGGCGCGTTTAAGCTGGCTATTGAGCAACAAGTACCTATCGTACCGGTTGTTTTCTTGGAGAATTGGCGCATTTTCGGCGATCCGGACAAGCCTCATCTAAACAGAGGAAGGCCTGGTATCGCGCGAACGGTGGTTCAACCTTTTGTGCCCACGAAGGGACTTACCCAAGATGATCTGGTAGATTTGCAGAACCGCGTGTTCGACTTGATCGAGCAACCCTTAGTAGAAGATGCAGATAAACGATGAACTCATTGATCGCCTGGCGATGCTTTCGAAGTTAAAATTCGAAGGTGAGCGTAAGGAAGAGATCAAAGCTGACTTTGAACGCATGCTGGATTTCGTTGCGAAGTTGGATAAGGTGGATACCGAAGGGGTTGAGCCCTTGATCCACATGTCTGAATCGGTCAACGTGTTAAGAGAAGACGTGGTCAGTGCAAGCTCAACGAAAGCCGAAGCCCTGAAAAATGCGCCACACAAGGATTCAGATTACTTCAAGGTTCCGCGCGTGGTGAAGAAATGAGCAAGGTCTACTTGTAAAAGACCTCGAACGTGCCACCTTCTTTTCCGGCCATTATATCCATCAACGGATATTCGAAAACTACCGTACGCGCACTTTTCTGTTTCACCCCCTTGCCTTTCACCTTTGCAATGTCCCTCGGTAGATGAACGACCGTTGTGTAGGTTGATTTCCCGTACATTTTTTCGAAAAACTCCTTCATTTCTTTCTTCTCTCCCTTAATCAGGTTCTGCGCTGGAGATATACGCTTGAACGATTTTGAAGAGAAAATATACTCGCAGTCGCTAGAAGCCAGTGGATTGCCGCCTAGGCCTTCACCCCCCTTCTGACCGCCTTGTTGACTGTCTAACTTGCCGAGGTAGCGGAAGTATTCGTTGAGATCCTTGTCATCTTTGAATTGGTAGTCCACGCCCATGCGCATTTCTTTCTTCGCCTTCGCACCACGCATGTACATTTTCGAGTGTTCAATAAAGTGCGTGTATTTTTCGTCTTGCCGAATACTGTCCGGGATGCGATCAGACATGTCGATCACCGAGTCAAGCTCGGCTGGGAAATCTTCCCAGATCTTTTCGTTAATGGCCGTGTCCAGACTGTCCAAGTCCAAGTCTTTTTCTTCTTTACCGGACATGGCAATGGTCATCTCGCGCATCATGCCTACCATCCCCTCAGCCATATCGAATGAAACGTCATAACTACCGGAGCCATCCTCGTTAATGTGGATCTCCTCAACGATGTCGCCGCAACTGCACAAGAGCACGATACCTGCAAGGAGTGCGACTATGTTTTGGGACATTCTCATGAGACTAAGTTAAGAAAGGTGAATAATTACGCTATCCGTTAACAAGTAAAAGCGGGTATACTGGAACGGCGTTCAAACGCTTCGGAATTTAGCTCCAGATGCTACGAGCTGCTGCTATTATCCTTCTCATCTGCTTAGCAGGTGCCATTCATGCACAGGCCGTTCGCATTAACGAGATAGCTCGTGCCTATGAGCTGCCCGTGGCGCTGCAGCATGTAACAGTGGAGGTCTACAATGCAGGCTCCAAACCGGCTAATATGAAGGGTATGCGCTTTTTCTTGAATGGGAAATTTCAGGAAATAACGCATGATGCAGTGATCAAGGGGAAAGGGTTTTATGTGTTCAATTTTGGCAAGAAACGCGGCGATTCGCCAGCCGATCTGGATTTAAAATTGCCTTGGCATGGTGCAACTCTGATGCTTTGGGATGCGCGCGGCGAGCAAATGCTAGACCTTTTCATTTATCCTGAACTATTGGATAAGGGTTCATTTGGCCGGTGCCCTGATGGGGCAGTGAAACCAGCATATACAGACACCTATACAATAGGAGGTGGTTGTGATCAGGCTGCGGTGAGTCCTGCAAGATCAGGTGCGGTTCAGTTGACCAGAACCCCTGTTGCAGATGGAATAACGATAAGCTTGCAGGCTGATGCGGAGGCTATCTACTATACCGTGGACGGTAGTGAACCTACTGAGAAAGCTACCCGATATACCTCTTCGATACTTGTGGCGGACACAGGCAGAATTTTAGTGAAGGCCCGCAGTTATTCAACGGGGAAACATCCTAGCAGTGTTTTAACTGAAGCGATCCTACCCAGTGATCCGAAACGGCGGCAAGTGCTGATATCCTTGGTTGAAGAAGACCTGTGGGATGATGAAAAAGGAATTTACGTGAGTGGGTCGAACAGTAATTTCAGCCGGAAAGGAAAAGCGTGGGAACGCTCAGCGATCGTCCAAACAAATGGTTTAGATAATAGCACATGGGGCAAACATGAATTTGGCATGCGTATCAGTGGTAGTGGTACGCGGTCTTTAAATAAACGGTCTTTCAAGTTGTTCACCAGAGATCGTTATGGCGATGCTGGGCTGGATTTTTTCACGGACCTTGCTGTTGATGAAGTGGTTCTTCGAGCAGATGCAACACCAAACAGTTTTTTACAGAACAAGTTCATCGAAGTAGTGGCTACCGGTGCTGCTGAGCACTTGGATGTGCAGGGCTCTGTAGTTATGGACCTGTACCTGAATGGAGCGTACTGGGGTATGTACCGCGCAATGCCCGCTAAAGACCCTAGGTGGATAGAAACGAAGCGGCAGGTAAATGGGATCGACATGCTTTCGGGTTCAGCGTATAGAGTCGTAGAAGGGAGCGATGAAGGGGTAGATGAAGTTTTACAGATCCTGTCTAATAAGAGTTTGAATAGCACACAGTTGGAGCGTTTGGATCAGCTGATAGATGTGCAGAGTTTGATTCAACTCGCGGCTTTTGACGTGTATACAGGACGAGCCGATCACGAGTTGAACACGCGTATGTGGCGTCCTCCAGGAGGCAAGTGGCGTTGGATACTCTATGATTTCGACTTATGGGCATTGGCAGACGATCCGTCCTTGGGCCGAATGCTCTCTGAACCGAATGCCGTTACGCCGTTCGTTGGAACGATTTGGCATACACCACAATTGCAAGAGCAATTCCTGTCGTACATGTGTGCCTTGTTGAACGGCCCGTTGAATCCTGTGGAAGCTGATCGAACGGTTGAACGGATTTACGATGAAAACCGGTTGCAGTTTGAAGACCATGCCAATTGGCAGTACTTGGTGGATATGATCGCCCCCCAATTCGGTTTGCAGGAATTACGTCAAAAAGTGATTGAACGGCCGGGCAATCTGTACACGCAACTTGGCAAACGGAGTGAACGTGCAGTGGTGCGAGTTCCTTACGTTGCAGCTGCAGGAGGAGATGTTGCCATTGACGGCTTGACCGTGTCGAAAACGAATACCATTACCGGCTGGTCCGACGTGTTGATCTTGTTAGAAGCCAAACCACAGGAAGGCATGGAGTTCGTGACGTGGAAAGGGATGCAAGATGACGCACCACTACTCCTCGTGGAGTTGGATAAGATCAATAAGATTCAACCGGTGTTTAGAAAGACGACTGGTATTAAGCCATAACAGCTTCGCACAAGTTCTTGAGCAGTACTAACCCATCTACGTTACCTAGGCGCTCGTCTACAGCGCGCTCCGGGTGCGGCATCATGCCAAACACATTACGGCCCTTGTTACAGATACCAGCAATATGATCTACACTGCCATTCGCGTTGCTCTCTGGTGTATTCTTACCAGCTGCGTTGCAGTAGGTAAAGAGCACCTGGTCGTTATCATCCAGATCAATAAGCACTTCTTCGTCAGCGTAATAACGTCCTTCACCATGGGCGATAGGAATCTTCAGCGCTTGCCCTTTTAAACCGTTCGTGAAGGTGCTGTCATTGGTTTCTACCTTGACAAAGAGGTTCTTACAAATGAATTTCTGACTGTCATTATGCAGCAGTGCCCCAGGCAATAAACCAGATTCACAAAGGATCTGAAACCCGTTGCATATACCTAGGACGTACCCGCCCTTACCCGCATGTTCAATGACTGCGGCCATAATTGGGCTGGTACCGGCGATCGCACCGGAACGCAAATAATCGCCGTAAGAGAAGCCTCCTGGTAGTATAATCGTTTCGCAATCTTTAAGATCCACATCCTTATGCCATAGCTCAATAACCTCTTGCTCGAGCACAGTGCTCAGCGCATAGATCATATCCTCGTTACAATTGGATCCAGGAAAAGTGACAACGCCGAATTTCATGCCGTAAAGTTAGGGATTGATAAAGCTCCATTGCATCCAAAATGCAACAGCAAGTATGATTGTGAAAAGTGTTTCCACAAGGATCAGAGAACGCAACTTGCGAAAGAGATGGCTAACGTAATAGGCTACGGGAAATGCCAACATGGTGAAGCCGCATGGTCGTTCAGCCATGATCTCGGCAAGACCTATCAACGCGAACAAGAACAAATACCCCGCCATGCCTGCCTTGTAATTCTTGATACGCATAATGGATTTGTTGTAGTAAGCCATTGCAGCGGGTACTGAAATCAAGAAGAGGAGGAGCAAGCCTCCTGCAGCCCACAACCCGTCACCGTTGATCGCCACGTTGGTCGGATCCCAGAGTGTCATAGGTATCTCTTTGTTCAAGGCACTTGAGAGCAATAGAGTGAATAGGAAAGGGAAGAATGCGCCAAAAGGCAAGGTCAAAAATTCACGCCAACTGCTTCGCCCTAGTAACGGCAGCAACACCAGTGAGGGAAGGATAAATAGGGCCGCGGGGAGGTAGAAAAAAGATGCGACACCAATGACCAAGCCCGAATCGAACAAGGTGCGCAATCTGTTTTTAGACTCAGCTACTCTCGTTACCTTCCGAATGGCAATAATGAGAAACGGCATGGCGCATAGGGCAGGGCTCAAACTTTGGGAATAATCGGCGAAGGCGACCAGCACCGTCAACAACAACGCGCAAAGGTGATCTCGCCCTTCAATCAATTCCAAGTCGTTGTACAGTGCGTTGCTCATGATCGCCGCCACGAGAAGCAGCAGTAGTCCTACTACCGCAGGAAGCCAGGAAATGACTGACAGCCAATTGCTTAATAAAAGATAAAGAGGCATTGCCTGCGTAGCGGGATAGCTGGTGCCTCCATAGATACCAATGGTCCATAAAGCAGGTGCTAGCAGAAAGAGAATCAGTAGAACGTGATTCTGGTTGGTTCTGAATACTCCTGCTAGCATAACTGTTCTAACTGCGGTTCAATGTTGGGATCGGGTGTTTATCTTTGGGGCCTAAAGAAAAGAATTCATGCAAGAGCTGTTTTTCGCGATCGGAAGGTTACTAGAAGCAACATTTGACATGTTGCTATTGCCATTTACAGGTTTATTGCCGTATGGTGGCTTAGCAAATTGGGCGATTTGGGTGGTCATTGGCTCTGGCCTTATTTATTGGCTACGCATGCAAGTAGGCTTTACCCGAGAAGCGCTCAAAAACGAGACCTACGTTTGATCAGGCCTTTGCTTTCGACTTAACCCGTAACGACACTTTACCAATGTCAGTGCGGTTGTACTTCCCTTCAAACTCGATTTGATTTGCTGCACTATAGGCATTGGCTATGGCATGATCCAGACTTTTCCCGAAAGCCGTTACCGTCATAACGCGACCTCCTGCAGTTAAAAGCCTGTCCCCGTCTGTTTTGGTTCCAGCTTGGAATACAAAGGCATTTTGGACATTTTCGAGTCCGGTGATCTCCTTGTCAACGTCGTATTTCCCCGGATAGCCGTCAGAAGCCAATACCACCCCAAGAGCAACTTTGTCCTCAATATCAACGTGGCATTCAGAAAGTGTTCCGGTAGCGATACCATCGAACAGGTTGAGCAAGTCAGAGCGTAAACGCGGAAGAACGACTTGAGATTCAGGATCACCTAAACGCACATTGTACTCAATTACGTAAGGGTCACTACCAACACAGATCAAACCGAGGAAGATGAATCCTTGGTAAGGAATGCCTTCTTCTTGCAGGCCTTTGATCGTAGGTACAATGATTCGGTCGTTGACCTTATTCATAAAGTTGCGATCAGCCAGCGGCGCTGGAGATACTGCACCCATTCCTCCTGTATTCGGCCCTTGCTCACCGTTGCCTATTTTCTTGTGGTCTTGTGCGGTTGGCAATACCTTAAACGACTTCCCATCGGTAATCAGAAAGACAGATACTTCTCGTCCTTTCAAGAATTTTTCCAAGACGATCTGCTCCCCCGCTTCACCAAAGCTTTTGCCAGAAAGCATGTCCTTGACGACTTTCTTGGCCTCGGCAATGTCCTCGGTAATGACTACGCCTTTGCCTCCCGCTAATCCATCTGCTTTGATGACATAGGGCGGCTTCATTACATCGAGGTGCGCAACAGCTTCGTTTAACTGACCTTTGCCGAATGCGGCATAAGCAGCTGTAGGAATGCTGTGGCGTTTCATGAAGGCCTTTGCGAACTCCTTACTACTTTCCAATTGAGCTCCTCGAGTAGTGGGGCCAATGACCGTTACCTCGTGTTGAAGATCAGGATCTCGTGCAATACGATCGTGCAATCCATCGGCAAGGGGGCCTTCGGGGCCTACTACCAAAATCTCAATCTTATTGCCAAGGATGAACGCTTTAAGCGCTTCGTGATCCTTTAGATTCAGGTTAACAGGTTTTCCGTGTCGTAACGTACCCGGGTTTCCTGGAGAAATAAAGAGCGTGTCGAGTAAAGAACTCTGGGCGATCTTCCACGCCAGAGCATGCTCACGCCCACCACCACCAATCAAAAGAACATTCATGTGTGCTTGCTATTGTAGCAAAGGAACAACCTTAAGATGGGGATGTGAAATAGTGTTATCCACAGGAAAATCCTGTGAAATTTCGAAGCCGGTGGATTCGAATTACTTAAGTCGTTTGATACTGCAGCCTTGGTTACGCGTTGTTGCTGGATCAATGGCTTTCCCCGCACCAAGTGCGCTCAAGGCATTCTCCAACCACTTTTCTTTCACGTCTTCCGCGCTGCCAACGTTATCATCGATCGCACCGGTGTAGGCAAGCTTGCCTTCTGCGTCAAATAGGAAAACATGTGGTGTTGTTCTTGCGCCGAATGCATCTGCAACCGCAGAGTTCTTGTCAAGGACGTACGTTCCTTTCAATCCTTGTTCCGCTTTACGGGCTTTCATTGCGGCCAGGTCATCACCCGCATCTCTTTTCGCCTCGTTGCTGTTGATCAGCACGGTAGAAACGTTTTGGGCAGTTGCTGCATCCGTAACGCCATTATATCGGTTCTCCCAACCTTGACTACCACCTCTTCCACCGATGACGAACGGACAAGTATTACAGGAAAATATCACCAATGTTCCATTCTCTCCTTTCAGCGCGCTCAAGGGAGTTTCGTTCCCTTCTGTATCAACTACGACAACGTCACCCGCAGGCATTTTGTCACCGATACCAATGGTGGTTATTTCGGTTGCCGCAATGAACAAAGTTGCCAAGGATAGACCTGCTACACTGGCGCGGAAGAAGTTGGTCGAAGTTTTCATACAACGAATATACAAGTGTGCTTACCATAGATAGAAGGTAATTCTTGTTAAGAATTAGTGAATGAGCTACCTGATCAGCTGACCATTGGGAGCCTAGAGTGGTATGTTCCCATGCTTTTTGCGTGGTAGGGTCGCCACTTTGTTGCGCAACATGCGCAGTCCTTCCACGATCTTTAAGCGCGTCTCGCTAGGTCGGATCACGGCATCTACGTACCCTCGTGCCGCAGCGTTATAA
>CAZPEQ010000080.1:0-8972 GCA_964585605.1 uncultured Weeksellaceae bacterium
AGATCATCAAGCCTGAAACGATCAACTACCGTACTTACAAGCCCGAACGTGATGGCTTGTTCTGCGAACGCATTTTCGGCCCTGTAAAGGACTACGAATGCCACTGTGGAAAGTACAAGCGTATCCGTTACAAGGGTATCGTTTGTGACCGTTGCGGAGTAGAGGTTACAGAGAAGAAAGTACGTCGCGAGCGTATGGGTCACATCCAGTTGGTTGTTCCTGTTGCGCACATTTGGTACTTCCGTTCTCTTCCAAATAAGATCGGTTACCTACTTGGCTTGCCTACCAAGAAATTGGATCAGGTCATCTATTATGAGCGCTACGTGGTTATTCAACCAGGTGGCACCATGAACAAGGAAGGGGAGCCAAACCAGTACCTCGATTTCTTGACTGAGGAAGAGTACTTGGATATCCTGGACATGCTTCCAAAGGAGAACCAGTATTTGGAAGACAGCGATCCGAATAAGTTCATCGCGAAGATGGGTGCAGAATCGCTTTATGACCTGTTGAAGCGATTGGATCTGGATCAGTTGTCTTATGACCTGCGTCACAAGGCGAATACGGAGACTAGCCAGCAGCGTAAGAATGAGGCCTTGAAGCGTTTACAAGTTGTTGAGGCCTTCCGTGATGCGAATGCACGTAGAGAAAACAACCCGGAGTGGATGATCGTCAAGGTGGTTCCTGTTATTCCACCAGAGCTTCGTCCATTGGTACCACTTGATGGTGGCCGTTTTGCTACTTCTGACCTCAACGACCTTTACCGTCGTGTGATTATCCGTAACAACCGCTTGAAGCGCTTGATGGAGATCAAAGCACCTGAAGTGATCTTACGTAATGAGAAACGTATGCTCCAGGAGGCGGTTGATAGCCTCTTTGACAACAGTCGTAAGAGCTCAGCGGTTAAGAGTGATAATAACCGTCCGCTGAAATCTTTGAGTGATAGCTTGAAGGGTAAGCAAGGACGTTTCCGTCAAAACCTATTGGGTAAGCGTGTTGATTACTCAGCGCGTTCGGTTATCGTCGTTGGTCCTGAATTGAAACTGCATGAGTGTGGTATTCCGAAGGACATGGCGGCGGAGTTATACAAGCCGTTCATCATTCGTAAGCTCATTGAGCGCGGTATCGTGAAGACCGTGAAGAGTGCGAAAAAGATCGTTGATAGCAAGGATCCTATCGTATGGGATATCTTGGAGAATGTGTTGAGAGGACATCCGGTTCTGCTTAACCGTGCTCCAACGCTACACCGTTTGGGTATTCAGGCTTTCCAACCGAAACTTATCGAGGGAAAGGCAATTCAGCTTCACCCACTCGTTTGTACGGCATTCAACGCCGACTTTGACGGTGACCAAATGGCGGTTCACTTGCCACTAGGGCACGCAGCCATATTGGAAGCACAGCTGTTGATGTTGGGTAGCCATAACATCTTGAACCCTGCGAACGGTGCACCTATTACGGTGCCATCTCAGGACATGGTACTTGGTCTTTACTACATCACGAAAGGCCGTAAGACTGACAAAGAGATCACCATGAAAGGTGAGGGTGGCATTTTCTATTCTCCAGAAGAGGTGAATATCGCTTACAATGAAAGCAAGCTTGACCTGCACACCTGGATCAAGGTACGCTGGAACAACCCGGACGGAACTACTGAATTGATCGAGACCACATGCGGTCGCGTATTGTTCAATGAGTTGGTGCCTGACGAAGTTGGTTTCATCAACGAATTGCTTACGAAGAAAGCATTGCGTGACATCATTGGGCGTATCCTTAAAGTAACAGGTACAGCACGAGCTGCGCAGTTCTTGGATGAGATCAAGCGCATGGGGTATTACTCAGCCTTCAAAGGAGGTCTGTCTTTCAACTTGGAAGATGTGATCATACCTGAGGAGAAAGAGACCATGGTTAACTCGGCTCACTCTAAAGTAGAAGAGGTTGTCTCTAACTACAACATGGGGCTTATCACGAACAACGAGCGTTACAACCAGATCATTGATATCTGGACGAATACCAACGCACGGGTTACGGGTACGTTGATGGAGCGTTTGAGAACGGATCGTCAAGGCTTCAACAGTATCTACATGATGATGCACTCTGGAGCACGTGGTTCTCAAGAGCAGATTCGTCAGTTGAGCGGAATGCGTGGTCTGATGGCGAAACCGCAAAAAGGTGGAGGCGCAGGCACACAGAACATTATCGAGAACCCGATCCTTTCGAACTTTAAAGAAGGGCTATCAATTCTGGAGTACTTCATCTCAACTCACGGTGCACGTAAAGGTCTTGCAGATACCGCCCTTAAAACGGCCGATGCAGGTTACCTAACACGTCGTTTGGTTGATGTAGCGCAAGACGTGGTTATCTCAGGAGATGACTGTGGAACGCTTCGTGGCCAAGTTGCTACCGCGCTTAAGTCTGGCGACGACATTGTTGAGCGTTTGTACGATCGTATTCTTGGTCGTACCGCGTTGTTCGATGTATCTAACCCGCGTACAGGAGAGTTGATCTGCGCTGCAGGTGCAGAGATCACGGAGGATATTGCACACGCCATTGACAACGATGAAAGTGCGATTGAAGAAGTAGAGATCAGGTCTGTATTGACCTGTGAAATGAAAACAGGTGTTTGTAAGAAATGCTACGGTCGTAATCTGGCAACAGGTCGCATGGTTCAAACAGGAGAAGCCGTTGGTGTTATTGCAGCTCAGTCCATTGGAGAGCCGGGTACACAGCTTACACTTCGTACTTTTCACGTTGGTGGTGTGGCAAGTAACATTGCCGAGGACAGCCAGATCAAGGCGAAGTACGATGGTATGCTCGAGATCGATGAGCTACGCACTGTGAAGAAAGAAGATGGACAGGGCAAGAAAGCGGAGGTTGTTATCAGCCGAAGCAATGAAATGCGCATCGTTGACCCGAATACCGGTATCGTATTAACCACCAATAATATTCCTTATGGAGCCTTCTTGTACAAGAAGAGTGGTAAGGCAATTACGAAGGGTGATATGATTGCGCAATGGGATCCGTTCAACGCATTGATCCTTTCTGAGAAAGCGGGTAAGTTGGAATTCGAATCGGTTGAGCAAGGCGTCACGTTCCGAGAGGAAATGGATGAGCAGACCGGATTTACCGATAAGGTGATCATCGAAACACGTGATAAGAAGAAGAACCCGACCATTCACTTGAAAGAGGGTAAGGACATCGTTCGTAGCTACAGTCTACCGGTTGATGCCCATATCATGGTTGAAGAAGGCCAGAAAGTAGAAGCTGGTCAGATTTTGGTTAAGATTCCGCGTTCTGCTGGTAAAGGTGGTGATATTACAGGTGGTCTTCCACGGGTAACGGAGCTCTTTGAAGCACGTAACCCATCGAACCCGGCAGTTGTTTCTGAAATCGATGGCATTGTTTCTTACGGTAAGATCAAACGGGGTAACCGAGAGATCATCGTAGAGTCTCGTACCGGCATGCAGAAGCGTTATTTGATCTCTTTATCTAAGCATATCCTAGTTCAGGAGAATGATTATGTGAAGGCAGGTCAGGTTCTTTCTGATGGTGCCGTTGCACCTGCTGATATTCTGAGCATCTCAGGACCAACACAAGTACAAGAGTACTTGGTCAATGAGATTCAGGAGGTTTACCGCATGCAGGGTGTGAAGATCAACGACAAGCACTTTGAAGTGATCGTTCGTCAGATGATGCAGAAAGTGAACATCGTTGATCCGGGTGATACGCGATTCTTAGAGCGTCAAGGCGTTAATAAGATCGACTTCATGGAGGAGAATGACAACATCTACGACAAGAAGGTTGTTACGGATTCAGGAGACAGCACAGACGTCAAAGTCGGTCAAATGATCAGCGTTCGTTCATTGCGTGATGAGAACTCAAGCCTCAAGCGTAAAGACATGAAGCAGATCCAGGCACGTGACGCCATGCCGGCAACTTCGGTACCAATGCTTCAGGGTATTACCAGGGCATCGTTACAGACGAACAGTTTCATTTCTGCGGCATCGTTCCAGGAAACGACGAAGGTGTTGAACGAAGCGGCTGTTGGAGCGAAAGAAGATCACCTCTTAGGCTTGAAAGAGAACGTTATCGTAGGTCACTTGATTCCTGCCGGCACGGGTACGAGAAAGTACCAAGACCTTATAGTAGGAAGCAAGGAAGAGCTTGAGAAGTTGAAAGCCGAGCGTTCTGCAAAGAAGGCAGAGGCCGCAGCGGTTGAAGAAGCGTAAACCAATTGACAACTAGATCAGGATGGCAGAGGAAAAAAAACCAGCGAACGGCAACCAGTTGAATATTGAGATCAGCGAAGAAGTCGCCGATGGGGTTTATTCAAACTTGGCGATCATAACACATAGCAATTCGGAGTTCGTACTCGATTTTGTTCGTGTAATGCCAGGTATGCCTAAAGCTAAAGTCAAGTCTCGTGTGTTGATCACACCGCAACATGCCAAGCGATTGATGCGTGCACTGAATGAGAATATCACCAAGTTCGAGTCCATGCACGGTTCTATACGCGAGGCGGAAATGCCAGAAGGTGCTATACCAATGAATTTTGGAGGCCCAACGGCGGAAGCGTGACCAGCGCAAACGATTACATTAAAAGCAAAGGGCCGCAATTGCGGCCCTTTGCTTTTCGCACATTTTCATACACCGATTATTAACTGATCAGGATCCTCCTGTTGCGGTTGGGCACACAAAAGAGGTAACATGAACATCAGTCGTTTTGATCGCACTGAAGCCTCCCTGTACATCTATCATGTTGTGGACCCCGCGTGATTTAAGAATAGAGGAGGCTATCATGGAACGGTAGCCCCCAGCGCAGTGAAGGAAAAAATCATCGTCAGGGAAAACGTTGAGGTGCTCGTTGATGCTTGAAAGCGGGGTGTTCAATGCTCCATCAACATGTTCGGCCTCGTATTCCGATTCTTTTCGAACGTCAAAGGACGTCTTCCTTTCAGTTTGATACCGCTCGGCATACTCCTCAGCCGTTATAGACACGACCACATCGATCTCCTTGCCAGATGACCTCCATGTATCGAATCCTCCTTCCAGATAACCGAGTACATTGTCGAACCCTACCCTTGAAAGTCTGGTTATCGTTTCCTCCAAACGTTCCGGTTCTACGATCAGCAAAATGGCTTGTTCAATATCCTTGATCAGGGTGCCCACCCATGGGGCGAACCCGCCATCAATACCAATGAAGATCGAACGGGGAATATGCCCCGCAGCGAAATCTTGTTGCCCCCTTACATCAAGCATTACGGCTCCTGTCGAGTTGGCTGCGCGTTCAAAGGCATCGGCGTCCAAAGCAGAATCACCCCTTGCCAATACCTCTTTAATATCGGCGTAGCCTTCTTTATTCAGTTTCACGTTTAACGGGAAATAAGCAGGAGGAGGCATTAGCCCATTGGTGAGTTCCTCAATGAAATCGGCCCTTGTCATATTTGCCCGTAATGCGTAATTAGTAGCCTTCTGGTCACCAATGGAGCCTACCGTTTCCTTGCTCATGTTCTTGCCACATGCGCTACCTGCACCGTGTCCTGGATAAACGACCGTATGGTCAGGCAAGGTCATGATCTTATTTCTAAGACTATCATACAGAATACCTGCGAGGTCTTCCTGCGTCATGGATGTGGCTTTCTGGGCCAGATCCGGTCTGCCAACATCTCCCAAGAAAAGCGTATCACCCGAGAAAATAGCATGTTCTTTTCCATCTTCATCCAGCAGTAAGAACGTAGTGCTTTCCATCGTATGACCTGGCGTGTGCAGGAGCTTGATAATGACATTTCCCAAAGGGAATTCCATGTTGTCTTCCCCAATGACCGCATCGAACGAAGGGTCAGCGTTGGGCCCATAAATAATAGGTGCGCCAGTGATGTTTGATAGAGTAACATGCCCACTCACGAAATCCGCGTGGAAATGCGTTTCTAATATGTACTTGATCTTGGCATTATTACTTTCAGCCATGTCCACGTACTGCTGTACTTCTCGTAATGGATCAATAATGGCTACTTCACCGTTGCTTTCAATGTAGTATGACCCCTGAGAAAGGCAGCCAGTATAGATTTGTTTTATCTTCATGATATGAGCTGTGATCAGTTAATTGAATATCACAACTATGAAATTATTAAAAGGTTGTCTTTTAAAGTGTAACCTGAGTGACTCACAGGTTCATGAAAGCTCTCGACCGATAATATATATTCCTATGAGAAGAACAAAGTAGCCGAACCCGGTTTTCAGTCGCTTGCCATTAATGAACCTGGCGAGATAAATCCCTACTAGTATGCCAACAATGGCGAATGCCGTGAAAGCGAGCAAAAAACGCCAATCGATCTCCACGTTCTGTATATCCCCAATAAATCCTATTAAAGATTTGAAGGCAATTATTAGCAGAGACGTTCCCACTGCTTTCTTCATTGGCAATTGCGCCAGAAGTACAAGTGCAGGAATGATGAGGAAACCTCCTCCAGCACCAACGATACCTGTTAGAACACCTACCACCAATCCTTCAATAATGATCAGTGGATAATTGTAGGATCGCACTGATTCTTCTTTTTGTTCATCGCTTCTATTCCGGATCATGGCGATGGCCGCTAATAGCATGATGACGGCGAAAAAAAGCATGATAGCTACATCTTTGGTTATCTGCATGCTTCCAATATGCCCAAGTGATTCAGGTATCGCGGGGATGAGGTATCTGCGGGTAGCATAAACGGCGATAAATGCAGGAACCGCGAAAACAAAGGCGGTACGTACATCTACCATTTTTTGCTGCATGTTGCGTACGGCGCCAACAACCGCAGCACTACCAACGACGAATAGAGAATAGGCAGTGGCTATGACAGGTTCTATGCCCAGTAGGTAAACCAGTACAGGTACGGTAAGTATGCTTCCGCCGCCACCTACCAGGCCTAACACAACACCAATGATCAGGGCACTTCCAAAAGCGACTATTGTGGACACATCCAAATCAATGCGGTAGTTTATGACGGGCTACACCGTATACGAACGTTCCTATAAGAGCGCCACCCAAAACCACGAGAACAGGCAGGTAGCCTTGTCCGATCAATACGAATATGGGGCCAGGACAGGCGCCGACCAATGCCCAGCCGAGTCCGAAGATGATACCACCTATCAGGTAACGGGGTATTCCTGTCTCCTTGGGAACAAGCTTGATCGCTTGACCATCAATTGCCTTCATGTTTTTTCGTTTCATCAGGTACACCATGATCATGCCCAGCACTACGGCTGAGCCTATGATGCCATACATATGGAATGAATCGAAATGGAACATTTCGTAGATACGATACCATGAAATGATCTCTGACTTGCTCATGATCACACCGAATACGACTCCGAGGATCAGGTATTTGAAGTACTGTTTCATTATGTACTATTCAGTTGTTAGAATAAGACTGGAAATAAGGCGTGCGTCATGATAAGACCACCTATGAAGAACCCTACAACGGCTATCAATGAAGGAATCTGAAGATTGCTCAAACCACTGATCGCATGCCCTGAGGTGCAACCCCCAGCGTATCGGGCCCCAAACCCGACTAGCATGCCGCCAAGTAGTAAGATGGTTAAACCAGACAGTGAGGTGACCTGTGTAGGTCCGAAGATCTCAGCGGGCAAATAGCTGTCTCCGGCATTTTGAAAACCCAGTTCCTGCAAGCGCGCAATTGTATCGGACGCTAGGGCAATCGAGGAAGATTCCGTGAGGAAATTTGCGGATAGGAAACCTCCTGCGATACTACCCAGAACAAAAACGAGCCCCCAACGCCGCGCTTTCGTGTCGATCCTGAAATAATCGGCAAGCTTGTCAGCGCCAGCCACGGAGCAGATGGTTTGCAGATTACGGGATACTCCGAAGCTTTTTCCGAAGTACAGTAAGAAGAACATGACCACTGTTAGACTTGGGCCTGCCACATACCACGGCCAGGGTTGTTTGATGAATTCCAGCATCTTTGCGTATTTTCTGTAACAAAGATCCATGGCATGAATTGGAATGAACGTGACTTAAGTCACCCAACCGTACAGGCGATGTTCCTTCAAGCCTGAAATTCAAGAACTTCTACCAGATTGCGCTGTTGTCTGATGATTCCATCCTTCTCTAGTTTTTTCATTAAACGAGAAATCACCACCCTAGAGGAGTGGAGGTCATTTGCGATTTGAAAGTGGGTGATTTTGAGTTCGCCGTTATGCTTTACCATAGCTCGATCACGCAGATACCTGACAAGTCGTTCTTCCATATTATTGAAAGCTAAATTGTCAATTGCATCAAGCATTTCACCGAACCTGCCGTTGTATGATTCAAGAACGAAATCTCGCCAACTTTTGTATTTGACCATCCATTCTTCCATGTGTTGAACAGGAATTAGCAGGATCTCGCTATGCTCTTCAGCCAATGCTGAAATCGAACTCTTTGCAGCACGTGAGCAACAATTTAAAGTCATGGCGCACGTATCTCCTAGTTCTAGGTAATACAGTAGTAGTTCATCACCTTGCTTGTCCTCGGTCATTACCTTCAAACTTCCAGATAGGACCAAAGGCATATGTGTAATGGTCTGGCCAATGGTCATGAGCAGGTGATCCTCGGGGATATTCTGTATTTCCCCTACGTTGCACATATCGTGGATGAGGGGTTCTTCGAAAACGTACTGAAACCGTTCTGTTAAGCGTTCGTGGCAGGTAACATTCAAAGGAGGATTTTCCATGTTAGGTAAATCTAATGATCTGCTGTTCAGCAACAGTGACTTATGTTACCCACTATCTGGGGTTGAACAGACTCCGTCGCTGATGCAGTAGGCGGTGTTGACTGGGCTTGGGTTTTGAACTGGAATATGTTTCCAGCGGTGGCCGGTCAACCTGCGTGCAAAGACACATTAGTCCATACTACCCTGATTGAACAGGATATATCCAAAATTCAAGCTGAAGGTCCATGGCTCGCGCAGCCCAGTCAAATAACTGCTGTTGAACCA